>CAYVII010000032.1:0-11796 GCA_964451475.1 uncultured Rickettsiales bacterium | reverse complement strand
GTTTTGTGTGTTAAGTAGCGTAGATGTTGCTGCTGCATTCTGGCTTGTTGATGCAAGTACTTTATTGAACTCATTAACAGAAAGATTCTCTATTTTTTTATTGCCCAGTAGCTGATTCACGGTTGTATCAACTGTTTTTTGGTTAACAGGTATGCCTTCCATGATTTTTTTCACTACATCAGTCTTGCAGCCGCTATTGCATGGGCAGCCATCGCTACATACAGATACATCGCCCTTTGGTTTTTCCCTGCGGCTAACATCATTCTGAGCCTGCTGGGTTGATTGCTTCTGGAACTCTGCCAGGCGCGCTGTATCAAGCCTTTGGGCGCGTTCGGCCGCTTTTGCTTCTTCAGCCGCTTTGCCTGTCTGTTGCTGTTTTTGTGCTTCTGCCTTGCGTGCTTCTTCGGCTGCTTTTTGCGCTTCTTTCTGTGCTTGCTGCTGGCTTTCTTTTAAACCTTGCTGCACGGCAGGGTCAATGCCGCTTTGCCTTGCGCGTTCTGCCGCAAGTTCAGGTCTGCGGCTTGCATCTGTTGCAACGTCAAGTGCCGCTTTTTCACGGATCGCGCTGTTAACCTGTGTTTGCGCGTCATGGCTTAAACGGATAGCATTTTCAGATTGCATGCGTGAAACATTGGCAAAATTCATTCTTTCCGCTGTTTGCTGAATAGCAGAATTCATCTGCGTGATCTGCTGGATGCTTTGTTGCATCTCAAAAGCGCGGTGGATAGCCTGCTGCTGTTGCAGGGCAATATTCAGCTGTGAAAGCTGGGTTTGCAATTGTTGTGTAAGTGCCGACTGGCGCGTAGCCTGTTCACGCGTAACGGCATCACGCGCTTGCTGTTGTTGCTGCTGCATCTGGCGTTGGATTGCCTGCAATTGCCTTTGAACATTGGCAATAGTTGATTGCAGGTTGATGCTGCCCATTATCTGATTAAGGCGTGCGATAACTTGTTGCTGCTGCTGCATAGTGCGTGCGCGCAGCATGGTTTCCTGCGCCATTTGCATTGCTTTTTGTGATTGCGCAAGTTTTGCCGCAAGCTGCTGCATGGCAAGACGCGCATGTTCTTGCACTTGCTGCGCCTGCTGGTTTGCCTGCTGTGAACGTGCCATCATTTGTTCCATGGAAGCACGCATTGCATTTTGCACCTGAACAGCTTGTGACATCATGTTCTGCTGTGCCATTTTCATGGCATTTTCCATCATGCGCTGTGCGGCCTGACGTATCATCTGCTGGCTTTGCATCAGGCGGCTTGAAAGCTGCTCTGCTATCTGGCGGCCGTTTATTTGGGTGATGTTTTGCTGGCGCGCCGCATCAATTTGCCTTTGCACTGCCTTAAGTGAAGCCATCAGGCTTAAATATGCCTCAACCAGCTCGCGCGATTTAAGCATGGCGATTTTGCCTTTTAAAAGCTGCGCGCGCGCGCTGAAGCGCTCATGTATTTTTTCAAGGTCGTCAACTGTTTGCGCCTGCTCAATATCGGCAAACAAAGACATAAGCATTTCTGTTGCTTCACGTTCTTCATTTGCGGTTGATTCATCTCCGATAAGTGTAGGGGATTTTTCTGAGCTTGCTTCGTCCTGAGATATTCCGCCGGCAAATTCCGGTAATTCTGATGATGCGCTGTACATAGAAACAAGCTGCGCCATATCATTCATGGCCTCGCGCACTTCCTCCAGCATCAATCCCTGATCTTTGCTGTTCATGGAGTCTTCCTGCTCAAACATGCCGTTTGACCAGTCATTCACAGGTAGTTCAGTTGCGGCAACTGCCATATCTTCAACCCTATCCAGCACTTCCATTTTTAAATCCCCCGATTTAACGCTTTTTTAATTTAGATAAGAATCATTCTCAAAATATTTATATTATCCATGTCCGTTTGTCAACGCTTAAGCAAGGTAAAAAACGAACAAAAAACTTTTAAATAATAGTAAGTTAAATTTACGCTATCAATTTTATAGCCTTTTTGAAAATAAAGCTCTTCCTTATGCTGTGGGGTTATAAGATGTGTGCTAATGGTTCGCAAGTATAATATGCGCAGGAAAGGCCGTATTAGCTTGCTACTTTTATATCTTTCTCATCTTTCTCGTCTATCTTCAGGCTTTTGTTCTTAGATGTCTTCATGCGTTCATTCACGCGTTCAAGCCTTAGTGATTTTAGAAGTTCGCGCACTTCATGGCGTGCGGCAATATGTGAAAGTGTAACGTCAATGCCTGTATCTTCGTCAATGATGTCCAGAAGAGTAAGGCCTTTCAGGAAAAGTTCGCGGTAAATAACACGCTCAGAAAAACCTGTGGCAACACGGAAGCCGACGCGGCGTGAAAGTTTTTCCATTGCTTCCTCAACTTTGCGTTTGTTCTTTGCATCAAGATGGGAAAGGCGGTTACGCTGTACGATCCAGTCAATGCTGCGCGCAGAGCCTTCGCGCTGGGCGCGTATCATGCGCTGGTTCCAAACCATTTCAGCGTAAATAGAAGGGCGGATGATCTCACCGGTATCGCCGTCAACTTTTGCAAGGACGTCAAAGTCAACGAAGCTGTCATTTATAGGGGTTATAACTGTGTCTGCGTGTGAGTGCGCAAGGCGTGAAAGAAAGCTGTCGGAGCCCGGAGTGTCAACAACCACGAAATCACGGCTATTTGCAAGCTGGTCAAGGCTTTCCATGTAGCGGTCATGTTCATCTTGTTCAACTTCAGCAACCAGTTTTTTGCCTGATGATTTGTAAACTACGTGGTGAAGCGGGCGCGGCAGTTCAAGCCCAAGTTTTTTTGCTGTTTCAACACGGTTCTCAACATAACGTGTAAGTGTTTGCTGGCGTGCGTCAATATCAATAGAGCCAACAGAGAAACCAAGTTTTGCAAGTCCTGTTATCAAATGCATTGCCGTTGTGGTTTTTCCACTTCCGCCTTTTTCATTGCCCACAACAATAATATGAGCTTTTTCGCTGTTATTGTTTTCGCGTTTCACAAGTTGCAATAGCATTAGGTTTCGTCCTGAATATTTTAGATTTTATCCGATATTTTAGGCCGTATAAGTGCACGGAGTAATATAACTTAACTAATTTTGCAAGTGATATTATTTATTTGATAAAAAAAGATTTTTACAAATCTCTCATAAGTTTTCAATGTGCGAAAACATCATCTGGCCAGCCGGCAAGATCAAGCTCTGCTCTTGTAGGTAAAAACTTCATTGTATCAAGGGCAAGCTGCAACCTTCCTTCACGTTTTAAACGCTCATCAAGTTCTGTTTTTATTTTGTGCAGATGAAGAACGTCATTTGCGGCATAGTCAATTTGCTTATCGCTAAGTTTTTCCGTGCCCCAGTAAGATGATTGCTGTTTTTTAGAAAGATCCATACCTAAATATTCTTCAGCCAGTGCTTTAAGGCCGTGATTATCTGTATATGTGCGTGCAAATTTTGAAGCTGTGCGCGTGCAGTAAACATTATTCACGGTTGTGCCTAAATGTTTTTTTATCACCGCAAGGTCAAAACGCGCGAAATGGAAGATCTTCAGCACTTTTTCATCCTGCAGGACTTTTACAAGGTTCGGCGCATTATAAACATCTTTGTCAAACTGTACTAAATGGGCTTTGCCGTCACCTGTTGATATCTGCACAACGCAAAGACGGTCACGCATTATGTTGAGTCCCATTGTTTCAGTGTCAATCGCAATGCTGCTTCCTGGATTAAAATTTGCGGGAAGGTCACCTTTATATAAATTATTGCTCATAAGATCGCGTGTTATATGGTTTTTATTTACTGATGGTAATATACCAGTTAGCATTAAAGCGAAACATAAATCTTAAATTCACGGGCAGGGGCAAGGCATGAATTCGGCTGATATCATGGAAATTGGCAAGAACGGCATAATAGTGCTGCTGCAGATATCTTTGCCAATACTTATGGTCGCGCTTGTAGTTGGTCTTATAATCTCACTTATTCAGGCACTGACGCAAATACAGGAAGCAACACTTTCCTTTGTTCCCAAGATAATTGCCATTTCGCTGGCACTTTTGCTTTTCATCCCAATGATGGGCTCAAAACTTATAGAATATACGGAAGGCCTTTTTGATAAGATCGCTACCATAGAGCAAAGCGGCAATGATGACGAAGGCTAGCTGATAAAGTTTCTAAATAAAAAACCCCGCCAGATTACTGAGCGGGGTTTTTAATTCGTGGTAGGAGTATTATTCTACGTCGGCAAGAGCTTCCTGAACAACGTCTTCTTCAAAATCCGGCTCATCACCGCGTTTAGAAGAAACATTAGTACGCTTAAGTTTGCCCGCGTCATTTTCCCATGTATATTTATATACTACGGTTTTTGTACCCGTAGTTACGATATCGCCGTTAGCCATTTGCAGAACGTCAAAGCCTTTTTGAAGGGCGTCCGATATAAGGGCTGAAGATTGTTTGATATAGCGTGAATCGAACATTACATCGCCAGGCTGTAGGTCAACCGAAGGAACCGGCTGCTGCTTGCTGCGGAAGTTAATAAAAGAACGTAAAACCTCTTTATTATTGTCTTTTTTGATCGGACCACGTGCCATAATTATTTACTCCTATAAATTTTTAGGCTAACACTTTATTAATAAATGGCATAATAATTAAGGAATTCGTTAATATCAAGAACTATTTTCTGATAATTGTAATATTCCTGAAACTGTGGCAAATACCTACCAAATAGTTAACAAGGCTGTATTCCGTATGGGTTCTTTATAGACCTTATGCTTGCCGGAAAGGCTATTTTACACAGTCCTTTATGAATTCCAGAATGGGCTTGAAAACGCTGCTTTCAACATCCCCGCGGACAATTACGTGCTTTTTAACGTCCGGTTCAACCAGCTTCTTTTTGCGGGAATGGATATGCTCAAATATCATTTTACCCGATTTCGGGTTTACAATCGGGTCATGCGGTGACTGTATTATAAGAGCAGGGGCATGAATATGCTCCAGATTTTCTTTGGTCTGTTTCATCAGCTTGCCTAGTTCCTCAACTCCTTTCAGGTAATTGCGGGAATAGTTGATCTTCGGGTTCTCGGGCTCATCATCTATATATTCTATAGCGCCCTTGCCCTTACGGAAGCGCCCGGTCAGGTCATCCCATACGTTAATAAACTTAATAAAGCGGGTACGTATATCTTTAAGTTTAAGGGCGGCATTAATTGAAACCACGCCGTCGCACTTGGTGGCATTCTTGGCTGCGGCATATAATGAAACCAGACCACCGGTTGAAAAACCCGCGAACACAACTTTTTCACATGATCTTTGTAACATCACCACGCCGCGCATATAGCTGTCATACCATTTCAGCCAGCTTGTATGTTTAAGATTAACAGGGGCGGTGCCATGCCCGTGCAGGCGCACGCCATACACATTCATGCCGTTGCGGTTTAAATATTCAGCAAGTTCGCGCACTTCTTCAGGCGCGGCTTTGTATCCGTGAGAAAGTACAACACCTATTTTATTGTCATCCGCTTTCAGGAAGAAAGGCTTGCCTACATCATATGGTTTTGTGTGTTCGCCTGCATATTTTTTGTAATCAGAGTCGTAATTTTGCAGGTCGCGGTTATATAATATCTCAAATATATCCTGGTCTATCTGTTCAACGCTGCGGCTGGCATTTGCTTTTACCACGCCAATTATATCTGAAAGGGTGGAAAGTTCGTTCACAAAAACCTTAAGCAGGTTCTTCTGGCGGATGTTATGGAACTCATAATCATTTTCCAACTGTTCATGATTCACCTGCAGGAACTCATATTCCTCTCCGCCAATAAGCGCTTTTTCAGCAAAGGCAAGGTCAAGCGCCGCTTTTAAAGGCGCATAATTGCGTCCTGCAAGAATGCGGAACGCATCAACCTTACAGGAAGGGTGCAGGCGGTATTTGCCAAGATGTTCAATTGTTTTGATGTTCATATAAATGCGTGATCGCAATTCACGTGAATGGATCTCATTACCTTCATGGAAGTAAAGCGTAAGCGCAACAATATGGTCAAGATTAAGGTAAACGCCTTCATATATGCGTTTTATGAATTCATTCGTAAGACGTGCGCGGTAATGGTTTATAACAAGGTCATGCTGCCTGTCACGGTCAATTACTTTTTCTATCAAAGGCAGGCGTATATTCAGGAACTTTGTCATTGCCAGATATTTATCAAGGAATATCGGCTCGCCAAAATGTATATGAATGTTGGAGCTTGCAAGAATATTGCTTTCCAGCTCAACTTCTTCATCAAAGCGCGTAGGCAGGTTCTTTACAAACTTGTTTATCCAGTCCTCAAGCTTCGTATCACCGTGACGTACGGGAGTATAAGTGATATTTACCGGAACGATTGCGGTGGGAAGTTCAGATATTTTCTGGTCGTTAACAAAATATTTTTCAGTTACTTCCTTGTCATGCTTTTTAAGTAAGTCCTGACGCAACAACTGGGATTTGATTGCCATAACGGCAGCGCCAGTATGCATGTCGCGTATTTTATCGGCAAGGTGAAGTTCGTAACGAGAGCCGTTCCAGCTAACGTTCTTGTTCTTCATCATGTTGCCTTCAGGGTAAATTATCCAGTTATTTTCACCGTTCAGAAGGTCACCGATTATTTGTTCATTACGGTTAGGGCTGTCTGTTGGCATCGTACCCATGCGGATAAGATAATCACCGAGTGCGCCTTTGAATATTTTTTTATCGGCAAGGCTGCGCGCCATTTTGCCGTTAGTGTGTTTATGCACAAAATAGGGAAGCAGAAGCGTCTCAAGCCTTGTGAAGTGGTTGGCCACAAACATCGTTGGATTTTCAGGGATATTTTCTACTCCGGTAACGCTAACCTTGCTCTTAAAAATGCGGTCCAGCATTTTAAGGGCAAATTCCGTTGATTTAAAAACAATATCCGTGACTTCCATGTTTACAATTTTAGCATCGGGTTTATTTATAAAGGCTTAAAAACGGGGGTTTTACTTATATTGCGGCGCAAAAAAGGGCACTTTGTGGGAATGCGGCAATATCTAATGCAGTCAATGCTTAACCCAAAATTCACTTAAATGGCTGATAATAGACGTTTATGCTGCCTAAAAATATAAGGATTACGTATCAGGACGCACACGCCATATTGCCAGATGGCGGGGTAGAATCTGTTGCCACAATAAAAAATGCAGAGCTGGCAGAGATCGTGACAAGGCCTTTACTTATTATCAATACACAGGAAATGAACCCGAAGGCGCTACGTGAGCTTTTAGATAGCGGGTTTTACAGACGCATGTTCGCTGATTCAAAAAGGCTGGATACGCTTTTAGACGGCTGCGTTGAAATAAACCTTATGGACCGCTCAACTGCCTTTAAAATTGCGGTAGATGGAGACAGTAACTGGTACACAAGATACAGGGCTGCAGAAACCACGGAGCGCCGTACAAAAGTTCTGGAAGAGCTTTATGATTCAAAAATAGCCAATATCGGTATTGACCGCATAATATCGCTCGATGCCGGCCGGTTAAGCGGCAACCGCCCCATAAGGCCCATGCTTACCGAGCATTATATCCCACAGGCTCTACCGGTAATGGAAAGCGCTGCCAGAATTATTGCAGCTTACAGGAACTGGCCTTTAATAGGTGGCTTTGCCGGTTGGGTGGCCGATAAAATATACGAAGTACCGCATGAAGTATCTTTTGATAAAGTTAAGAAAAGAGCTGTTGTTGATTCTCTGGAATGGCATTTTGACCGGATGCCTGAATTTATCCGCGAAGGTATAGATAAGATCGGTCTGAATATACAGATACGCGATAAAATTCCGAATAATAATGGTACTTCTATGTACGAAGCCGGCTATATAGAGTTGGTATATGATGATATATTTAGGAAGAATGACCTGGTTATTGAAGAAGTGGTTCATCAGCTGGATAACCATTTAGGCCTGACGAAAAGGCAAAGCTGGAGAAATGCCGTGATGCAGGATGTTATACCTGAAAATCACCGCATCGAGGAATATTATGACAGTATTGAAAAGGCATCTTTGTTTGATGGTGTAATTTATAGCAAAGAGCAAATATTCGCAGAGGTTTTCGCCGATATGTTCAACATGGAATATGTGCATAAGTGGCAACCTGAGGTCATTCAGGAAATATACCCTAATGTTTACCCTGTATATGTAGAGTTCAGGGAAAAACTTAAGCAGTTCGGTACTAAACAAAAAGAGGCAGAAGCGCCGCCCGAACAAGTGAACGGTAAACATGCCGAAAAGCTTCTTGCCGCAAGCGGCGCAGGAATGAAAAGGGATGATAGGGGCGGCCGCTCAACATTGCCTACAGAAGCACGTAAGAGCTGGACAGGCGAATAACTCACGTTTTTTTATTTATCTTCAGACGCAATAAAGGCTTCCGTTTTACGGGAAGCCCTTACTGTTTTGCTATGGTTGGGGGGGGTTAATAGCTGGTTAGTCTAATTACGTTGCGCGGTTCAGATCATCCAGCAGCTCATCGGCTGTAGTGATCACCTTAGAAGATGCCTGATATGCACGCTGTGCCACGATCATATCTGTAAGTTCTTCTGAAAGCTCTGTGTTCGCCGCTTCAAGAGATGAAGGAGATAGGGAACCTACACCACCTTGGCCTGCGCCTTTCAAGTTCACCTCACCCGATGCTACTGTCTGGATGAAGATGTTACCGTTTTTAGATAACATACCATCCGGATTGGCGAATTTTGCCAGAGGTATTTTGTATAGTTTCTGAGTATCACCGTTGTTGAAGTTCGCTACTACGAAGCCCTCAGCGTCGATAGAAACCGAGTCTAGTAGACCCGCGCCCACACCGTTCTGTGTTACGAAGTAGTTGTTATAGAAACCTGCGAACTGACGCATACCGTCTGTACGGCCCACGCCTACGTCACCTGAAGTACCCCAGTTGATATCAACTGTACTTGCTTCGGCATTAGACGCCCAGTCAATTGTGATGTCGTTGATAAGTGCGGTATCAATTGAAGCAAGGGAACCGTCACCGTTGAACTTCATCTCACCTGCTGCTATTTGGCGGCTTACGTTAGTTGCAAGGTCACCGTCATTTGCTGCATAAACCTCGACCCTCCATGTATTAGAGCTGGTTTTAAGGAAGCCAACCCTTACGTCATGGCCCACACCCAGTGAGTCGTACATACGGATCGTTTGTTCGTAGTGAGGTTTGATAGTACCTGAAGACATATTGTTAGATGCAGTTGCTACTGATGAGTAAGAAGCGGCAACCACGCTGTTATCGGTGCCGAATTCTGTCAGTACGCTTGCTTTGGCAGCGTTGGCAGAAGTTAAACCTGCAAACTGGATAGATGTCAGAGGGTCTTTATTGAAGATCTTGATTGTTGCATTGGTTGTCTGAGAACCGATCATCTCTGCACCAAGCTCATCTTCATATTCAGTCTGAATGATTTTGCTTAGGCCTTCAAGGCTGTTGAAGCGGTTAACCGTAGAAAGCGCAATGTTGCTGATGCCAAGATCTGCAAGCATTGTCTGGTCACCCGATGTTGCGGTGATATCGCTGAAAGACACTGCCATGCGGGCATCTTCAGCCGATATATATAGTCTTGTTTCACCTGCCTGGTTGTTTACAACGCGTGCTGTAAGGCCGTTTGCTTTTTCAATTGCTGCGGCTAAGGTTGCAAGGCTGTTGAATTCACCGTTACCGGCCTGAGGGTCATTCGCTTTATATTTGAAAGTGAATGTCTGGCCGTCAACAGTAGCAGTGAAACCGTCACCTTCCGTAATACCTGTAAATGCTGTTGTAGAGCTGTTAGTGCCATATACTGCAGTACCTGCGATGTCTGTACCTTCATTAAACCCGCCATATTCAAAATCAATAACGTTAGTACCGGCAGTCACCCTAATTTTATCACCTGCGATCATGTTTGCGTTAGGTGCCATGATCTCTGTACCTTTAATGCCAAGGTTTTCATCGTTAGTGCCGTCTGCGCCCGGTTTAAGTCTTGCGCCAGCGCCTTCATATACTGCCTGCGCAGCGTCAAGGTTAAGGCCGATTTTTACGTTACTTGTCGCAGATGCGTCACCCGATGCCGCACCGATGTTCACAACTTGAAGTGTAGAAAGTGATGATGCGTCGTTTTGTACGTTACCGTTTGAGTCAACTACGTTACCGTCGGCGTCAAGTTTCCATGCTTTAAGATAGTAGCCCTGTGCGTTCACGAAGTTACCTAGAGAGTCTTTCTTGAATGAACCTGCACGAGTATATGCAATGCTGCCTGTACCGTCATTTGTAGGCTGATCTTGTACAACGAAGAAGCCGTCACCTGAGATTGCAATATCAAGAGGTGATGATGATGTCTGGATAAGACCTTGCTGTGTAACTAGCTGCCTGTTTTGAGCGCGTACACCACCCGGAGAATATGAAGAAGTAGAACCTGCTGAAGTTACCAGCGTTGAGAAATACTGTGAACCGGCTTTATAACCAACCGTATTCACGTTCGAGATGTTGTCTGAAATGATACCGATCGCCGTACCTTGTGATCTGATACCTGATACGCTTGAGTAAAGTGCGCCATATAGTGACATATTATTTTCTCCGTTTTTGTGTTTTGGAGACAATGAAGCAATATGCGTGCCAACCTTATAAGGCGGATACTGGCTGTGAGGTAAAAACTTGTTTAAACTGAATGCCTTGTGTGGTCGGCATGGGCTCTTTTCTTGAATCGTGCCAGGTAATCGGGCACTATAGCTTCCATGCCAGTAGGGGTAATTCCAAGCTCTTTTAGGCCTTTGCTGCGTGTATTAATTACATTATCGGTCTTAAGCATTTCCACCTGGTCGGCAGTAATTGCCGGATTGATAAGGGGAACAATGCGTGAAACAATGCTGGAAACGTTGCCAAGCATCTTTGCAACGCAGAAAGGCAGGCTTATATATTTATGTTTGCGTGCCGTATATTCATCAATATTGGTAAGTATCTCACGGAAAGTAAGCACCTGCGGGCCGCCAAGCTGGTAAGTACCTGGCTTAACAGATTCATTGTTAATAGCCGCAAGAACTGCCTTTGCCACGTCACCCACATATACGGGCTGGAATTTGGTTTTACCGCCTCCGATAAGCGGAAGAACAGGAGAAATAACGCCCATGCAGGCAAATTTATTCACAAAATTATCTTCAGCGCCAAATATAACGCTCGGCTTTAATATTATTGCTTCAGGAAACATGCTCTGCACGGCTTTTTCACCTGACAGCTTGGTTTGCGCGTATTTTGCCTTGATTTCCTCGGCAACATTTGCCGATACATGCACAAATACTTTTACGCCGGCTCTTTTTGCCGCGCCTGCAAGTTTGGCTGCGTTTGCATTATGGATTTTTTCAAACTTCTGGCTGCCTGTTTCATTTAAAATGCCAACAAGGTTCACCACGCCGTAAGATCCTTCAATAAGCTTGGCAAAATCATCAGGTCTGTTGATGTTACCTGCTGTAGGAACTATTTGCCCCACAAATGCACCGGTTTTAAGAGATTTTGCACGTTCAAAAGAACGCGAAACCGCGCGGATCGTGTAGCCAGCTTTAACAAGTTCATTACAAACATATTTGCCAACAAAGCCTGTAGCGCCAAAAACAGTGATGATCTTATCTTTCATGCCGGAATACCTCGGGATTATCCAAATATATTTTCGTGAACTATAGAGTCATTACGTTCAGGGCTTGTAGAGATAATTGCGATTTTTACGCCCAGAAGTTCCTGAATGCGGTTCACGTATTTTTGCGCGTTCGCCGGAAGTTTATTAAAGTCACGCACGCCATATGTATTAGATTTCCAGCCGGCAATTTCTTCATAAATGGGTT
>CAYVII010000031.1:0-12177 GCA_964451475.1 uncultured Rickettsiales bacterium | reverse complement strand
CAATGGCTGATAAAAGCCCGCCAATTGTTGTAGGCGCAAGGCAAACCAGCAATGATACAAGAATGGTTATTGAAACTACTGCCCCGCTCCCTGCCCGCTCCACACCAAAAATAGAAAATGGCATAAGCGTTACGCAGACGACTAAAAATATAAGCGTCATTGCCGCAAGCAAAATACCAAGCGCAATTTCATTTGGGGTTTTCTGGCGTTTCGCGCCTTCAACCAGATTTATCATTTTATCTAAAAACATCTCACCAGGATTGGCAGATATGCGCACCACCAGCCAGTCAGAAAGCACGCGCGTGCCGCCGGTCACAGAGTCACGGTCACCGCCGGATTCCCTTATTACCGGCGCAGACTCGCCCGTAATAGCGCTTTCATCAACTGATGCTATACCGCGTATAACCTGCCCATCGCCGGGAATAAAATCACCTGCTTCAACAACAATTAAATCACCCATCCTAAGGTCACTTGCGGGAATGGTTACAAAACGCTTCGGGTTATCAGCGCTGGAAATCTTCTTAGCCGATGTCTCACGGCGCGATGCCTTTAAATTTTCCGCCTGCGCCTTGCCGCGCCCTTCCGCCATACTTTCGGCAAAATTGGCGAACAGCACCGTGAACCATAACCATATTGTAATGCCAAGCGTAAAACCATCAGGCTCTGCGGCATACATTATGGTTGTTAATATGCTACCGATGAAAACCACGAACATCACGGGGTTGCGTGCCTGCGTTTTCGGGTTCAGTTTCAGGAAAGATGATTTCACCGCTTGCAATATATTATGCGGGTTGGTCATTGAATAAGCCGTACTTGTCATAAACTACCTTGCAGAAAATAAATTTAACTGTTCCACCACCGGCCCAAGCGCAAGCGCCGGCACAAATGTAAGCACACCTACCAGCACCACAGTTGCCGCTAAAAATATGGTAAACAGCAATGTATGGGTTGAAAGCGTACCGGCTGATTCAGGCGTAGGCGTTTTTGCCGCCATGCTGCCCGCAATTGCAAGCACCGGCACAATTACAAAGAACCTGCCAAACAGCATGCAAATCCCCAGCGCCGTATTATAAAATGGTGAGTTCGCCGTTAAGCCCGCAAACGCGCTGCCGTTATTGTTGGAAGCTGACGTAAACGCATAAAGCACTTCCGTAAACCCATGCGCGCCGGGGTTTAAAATTCCTGCCTTGCCGACATCAAGCATCGTCGCAAGCGCTGTACCCAGCAATACAAAGAACGGCGGAACTAAAATAGCGATGGATGCCATCTTCATTTCAAACGCGCCAATCTTCTTACCTAAATATTCAGGCGTTCTGCCTACCATAAGTCCGGCAATGAACACGGTGATTATTACGAATACCAGCATTCCATATAGGCCGGAGCCAACACCGCCATATATAACTTCACCAAACTGCATCAGCACCAGCGGCACTAACCCGCCCAGCGGCGTGTAAGACGCGTGCATTGAATTTACTGATCCGTTGGAAGCCGCCGTAGTTGCCGCCGCCCATAATGCGGAATTGGCAATGCCAAAGCGCTGCTCCTTGCCTTCCATATTCCCGCCGTCAATACTAAGCGCCGCTAAATGCGGGTTACCCATTTGTTCCTGCGCCACGCAGAAAAATAAAAGCGGGATGAATATTACGGTCATGGCAGTTAGCACCGCCCAGCCTTGGCGCTTATCACCCACCATCACGCCGTAAGTGTAGCAAAGCGCGGCAGGAATAAGTAATATCGCAAGCACTTCTAAGAAGTTGGAAAGCGGCGTTGGGTTTTCCAGCGGATGCGCCGAGTTCACGTTAAAGAAACCACCGCCATTAGTGCCAAGCTGTTTGATGGCAACCTGCGAAGCCGCAGGACCAACCGCAATTGTTTGCGCTTCACCGGATTCAAGCTGGGTCGCGTTCACATAACTATCAAACGTCTGCACCACACCTTGCGATTGAAGAAGAACTGTCCACATAAGCGCCAGAGGCAGCAATATGTATAAATTCACCCGCAGCATATCTACCCAGAAATTGCCAAGGTTTTGCGTTTTCTTACGTGCAAGCCCTCGCACAAGTGCAGCCAGCACAGCAATACCCACAGCGGCTGAAACGAAGTTTTGAACAGTTAAACCAACCATCTGGCTAAAATAAGAAAGCGTAGATTCCCCGCCATAAGACTGCCAGTTTGTATTAGTTGTAAAACTAACTGCAGTGTTGAACGCCAAATGCGGCGTAAGATCAGGAAGCCCTGCCGGGTTCAGAGGGAAGATACTCTGCCAGAGCAGCAGGCAATATAACAAGCCAAAACCAATTGCGCTAAAAAGCAAAACTGCTTTGGTGTAATTTCTAAAGTCCATGCCTTCATCACGGTTAATACCGGCAGCGCGGTAAAACAGCCTTTCCACCGGGCCAAATATTTTTTCCAGCCAGACCGGCTGGTTGGAAAGCACCCGCGCCATATAACCGCCAAGCGGCTTAACCAGCGCCAGCAGCACGAATATATATAGGGCTATCTGCAACAGCCCGTTTGCAGTTATAAAATTACTCATGGGAAAATCTCCGGCTTAACCAGCGCAATGACCAGATAGATGAAAAGAAGAAGGGAAACTATGCCTGCAAGTATGAGCATCTAATCTCTCCCCAGACGGACGGCGAATAACATCAGTCCATAACAAACTGCAAAAAATGCAAAGCCGCCAAACAAATAAAGCAAATCCATAAATTACCTCTGACTGTAATTTTAGGCTTTATAATGTAGCGCTAGTGTAAAATGGCAGAGGCAACGTGTAAAAAAGTTGTATATTTTATTCGCACAATAACAGTACAAAATTTTCAACTTTGTAGGCTTCCACCACTTTTTAAACTAATATACTGTGAAACTGACAAAAATCCGATCTTTAGATGACATTACAGAAGCTTAACATCTAAAAAGCGCATGCATAAATAATATTTTTATACCTCCGCGCCAACACAGTGCTGCTAACTTATAACCATCACCCTAACCTTATGTCTGCAACATATAATATTATTGAGTATTTTCAGGAGGAATTATGCCAAGGGGAGATAAATCAGCCTATACAGACAAGCAAAAACGTCAGGCCCAACATATTGAAGACAGCGTTAAAAAGCGCGGAGGCTCAGTAAAAACCGCTGAAAGGATTGCATGGGCAACTGTGAATAAGCAAGATAAGGGTGGCAAAAAATCCGGCTCAGGACGCGGCAGGAAAAAATCTGCCTAGCAAGCCTCTTCGTATCTGTCATCTCTTGCAACTGGATTAATCACAACCAAATGGCCCTGGATCTGTGCAGTTAGGACACTTACCATCCTCTTTACAGAAACATTCGCATTCACCGTTAGAGCACGAACAATTCTGGTCTCGTCCGCATATCTCAACATAATCCACCGAACCTGCAAGACAACCCATAGCACAGAACCTGCATCCGCCTCCATCATCAGGGCAGTTATCTACGGTATCGCACTGACATGTGATTGCATTCAATGTCTCGCACTGGCCGCAACTTGGCGGATCATAGCAACCATCAACCGGCACGCATCCACACACACTACTATCCCATACATCATTTCCGTAACAGGTAGTATCAGGTGGCCAGCAGCCACTGCAACCGTCAAAAGTACCACAAGTTTCAGCGCATCCCGGATCACCGGTACAAGTAGTTCCGCATCCTACAGGCTGATTAGTTACAGGGTCATAAACGCATCCCTGATCAGGCGGGCAGCATACGCCTCCTCCGCAATCACTCATTCCCGTAGCACATGTAGGCATGCATGAGGCTGAACCGTCAGGGCCGGTAATGCACGCATCGCCGTCAGAGCAGCAAACCGTGTTTCCACCATTTGACCCGCAATAAGATTGTCCTACAGGGCAACCGCATACTGTACCGTCACCGGCACAGCCATTTGCAGCGTCACAACAATTAGCACCGCATTTTACCTGGCTCGAGGTACATCCGTCTTCACAACCTATAGCTTTTGCTTCACTGTTATATTTGCATGACTGTTCGCTGTTACAGCATATACCGTTACCGCAATCAAGCGAGTCTACAGGGCATGCACATGATTCACCTGTAGAGTTACAGCCCTCATCACAACAATTAGCACCGCAGGTACTTTGCGTTAATAAACAACCGCAGCTTTGTCCGTCTATAGAACAGCTTTTGTCGTCAGAACAGCATATGTTGCCACATAATATCTGATTATCTTCACATATTTTACACGATACACCGTCGGCAGCACAACCTTTTGCTGAAGGGCAGCAAGTAGTACCGCAAAGCGTTTCATTATCTTCGCATATTTTGCACGATAGTCCGTCCGCAGTACATCCTTTTGCGCCAGGGCAACAGTTTGTTCCGCACATCACTTCACCCGGTTGGCATGCTTTGCATGATAATCCGTCTGCAGAACATCCGTTTTCTGTAGGACAGCACGTTGTGCCGCAAAGCATCTCGGTCGGCAGGCATGTTTTGCATGTTACACCGCCGGGAGCACAGCCCATATTTGAAGGGCAACACTCCGTACCGCAAAGCATTTCAGTCGGCTCGCATATTTTACACGATACACCGTCGGGCGCGCATCCTTCCGATGCAGGGCAGCATGTTGTACCGCACATTATTTTATCTGCAGCGCATGAATTACAAGACATCCCGTCAGGCGCACAACCTGTAATGCTTGAACAGCAGGTTGCGCCGCACATTGTTTCATCTGTTTTACAGATATTGCAGCTTAATCCGTCAGCTGCGCAGCCATGCGTGTCAGGACAGCATGTTGCACCGTCGGAGCACATGTTAAAACCTGTAGGGCAAGTAGCAGAAGAAGAACTTGTGCTGCTTGTATAGGTAGAATCACCGGCAACTTTTGCAGCAGCTATTGCAAAAGAACATGCTGCGATATTTACAGAGGCATCGTAACCGCCGTCATCTGCAAAACAATCGGTCGCTGCATCACCCTGAGTGAATGATACCATCATCCCCGCCTTGGGGTTACCGTCATCCATTTTATTATCTAGGGCCTTAACATCCATAGGTACGAAAGCATTACCTATATTGGCAAAACTTAAGTTGGTTCCGTCATTGTCAGTGAATTTACCAAATATATATGCGCTGGAAATACTGAATGGAGGAAGATCGCCGTTATCATAAGTAGCAATTACACCTGCCCCGTTCACAGGGCTCATCGGAACACCCGGTATGTTGGCATTACCATTATTGCCAACACTCATTTTATTATTTCTTATCTCTGCCTGAAACGGAGCCGGAACAATGAATGAACGTGTTCTGCTTAGGTGAACCCAAAAATTTGCAACTTCCCCTGTAAATGCCGTACCGCTATCTGTCTGGCCCGCACTTTCCAGTTTTTTATCACCGTCACCTATCGGCAGTACTCTTTTCGTATCGCCAGGCAAGGCATCATACTTTTCTTCAAACGTTCCAACTGCAACCCCTATCTGCTGCACTTGCTTCGTGAGCGCCTGTACTTCGGCAGTGGTCATAAGGGATCGCCCCAGCAAAACCGCCCCTACTATTAAACCTGCAGCAACTATCACTAATGATAGTTGGATCAATGAGTAACCGTCACGAGAATGTCTATCCATAAGAAAAATCTATCTTAATGCCTTTTTCTGTCAAGTTGGCCAAATACCGTTTTTCAAAACTTATCGTAAATACAATCGGGCAGGTAATAAAAGACACAGATACTTAACAGTAGATATTAATATTAATTAATTAACATGTTATTGATTTTCTTAGAAACTCGGCGGAAAATAATGATTGGCCCCATATGCAGGCGTGTATCAATGTTCAGGCGTGTATAAGTACATATATAATTACAGCATATTGCTTTAATGGCTGTTCAGATAGGAATAATTCTGTATTATCCACTACAATAATTCAATAAGTTAAATTACTTAATAATGTCACTAAAAAAGATACGTGCATCTTTATTTAATATGCAATAAAACTGTCAATATTAAATCCTTGTTCAAATGCTTTATTTTTGCTAATATTTGACCCACGTTTTTTTAGTTTAACAACTTAATATTCAAGGGCCTTATGACTCCAGAACAAAAAGCCGCGTTTATGAAAAATAATCCTGAACTGGTTAACCAGATAAGGGAAATATCTAAAAAAGAGCCGGAACTGGCACAAAGACTGGCTAATCTTGCCTTTGAAAATCTACCGCTGGCAACCCAGAAAGTTGCAATGGCCTCAGAAAACCCTTCCCTTGTAAAAAAGCTTGAACAACTGGAAGCCCTGAACCCTGCTTATAAAGCGCAGAATGAAGCACTGGCAAGAATTACTCCCAAGACAGAATTCTCTGATAAGGCAAAAGATAACAAAAGGCTTGCCTTTGGTGTTTACCTTACTCTTGACAGCAACTATACAAGCCCTACCGGTCAGGTGGTCAACATTAAACATACGTCATTTCCTAACGAATCTTTTGGCTACAGATACGCAGGAGCGGTTCAGGAATCTCAGGAAATAAGAATTGAGAAGAATGGTGACCTTAGCCACGCAAGAAATGTCCCTATTGCAATGCCCAACGGCAGCACAGGCTATCTTTTTTATAATTCTATCATTACTGACAGGCTTGGCGTAAGCGAGCAGACAACACAAGAAAATACCGGTTATATTGTAACCCGTGACCCTAGAACCAAACAGATAACAAATCAGTTAGAGTTCAAATTAAGCAATGGTCACCCTACCGAGATAGATGGCGTAAGTATTAAATCTGACTCAAAGCTGAAAGCGCTTGCCGAACATTTCGAAAAATCCGTGAAGCAGATAGAAGAGCAATGCGGATGCGAAAAAGAAATACTGGAATTCAGGCTGAAACAATTTCATTCACCTTCAGGTAAGCTTGCCAGCCTTGATGCTAAACTTGAAAATCTTCCTGCTCCTGCAGTTCAGCCTGCTTCAGCACCGCAGCCTGTTTCTGCGCCGCAATCTTCTATTCCTAAGCAACCTTCTTTTATTATACCTGCATCGCAAAGCAGCGCAACTTTAGCCGCCGGCTCAAATCTTCAGCAGCAAACAGAGGCCCTTAGCTCTTTAAGAGCTTCTCCTCCGGAATTTTCTCCAACTGCCTCTATGGTTAAAGAACTTATTAATGGCAATACCATCTCAAAAGGCCAGAATGTGTCTATGAACACCAGCTACAGCAACTCTACCGGTGGCGTGGAAACCAGGACACTGCATTCAGTTACAGCCAGCGGCCAGTTCTTCTATAGGGCTATGCCGGCTGATAAAAGCCAGTTCCACGAGGTAAAATTGGGTGATAACAACCAGCTTCTTTTTGCAAAGAACGTGCCTCTGGGTAATAACCAGTATTTTTATTATAACTCTATTATTACCGATAAAATCGGCGGCGGTACACCTGACCAGAAACCTGATACGGCCTATATCATTGAAAAAGGCCCTACCGGCGAGATAACTAAACAAACAGAATTTTCGCTTAGCAACGGCAAAGTGACCAAGATCAACGGAGTTGATATAACTCCATCTAACCAGAGCCAGGCAAAAGCTCTTTTAAACACGTTTGACAGCGCGGTGAAATCATGTACCGATCACTGTGAATGCGAACTTAAAAAATTTGATCAGCAATTGCAGGGGCATAACAAAGGCAAAACTGTAGGCCTGGATATCAAACTTCCTGAAAACTTGAGCCTTCCTACGCAACAGCAGGAACTTGCAGGCCTCTCACCTTCCAACCTTACAGGCGGTGCAAACAAGAAAATTCTTGGCTAATATAACCAACCAATAAAACAAAAGGCAGCTTATATAGCTGCCTTTTTTATTTTAGCTGACCGCTTCAGTAAAGTTGCTATAGGCATGAACCGCCTGAACAGCCGAACTCACAATACATGCTGTTGCACGGGTCGTCATTGCACTGTCCGCCTGAACAGCCGAACTCGCAATACATGCTGCTGCACGGGTCATCATTGCACTGTCCGCCTGAACAGCCGAACTCGCAATACATGCTGTTGCACGGGTCGTCATTACACATACCGGCTGAGCAACCGAATTCGCAAGACATACTGCTGCACGGGTCGTCATTGCACTGTCCGCCTGAACAGCCGAACTCGCAATACATACCGTCACAAGGATCAGGGTTGCACTGCCCGTTTGCACAGCCAAACTCGCAATACATGCCGTCACAAGGATCAGGGTTGCACTGTCCGTTTGCACAGCCAAACTCGCATGTCATACCATCGCACGGGTCGGGATCGCACACGCCATCGGTACAACCATAAGGACAACTCATGTTTTCACACGGATCGTCAGGAGTACAGCTGCACGATCCTTCATCCCATGTATATCCTTCCGTGCATGAGTCAGGCCCGCTTCCTTCAGGATATTCACATGAACATTCAGGTTCATATGTACCTGTTTGAGTCTGGCATGTTGAACAGTTATCCGGGCAAGGCTCATCACCACAATTTTCATCGCCTTCAGGGCAACACTCACCGTTCTCCCAGGTTCCGTTCTCCTCTTCGCACTCACACTGTCTTACAGTATCATCTTTTTCGGCAGGGATACACTGCGGAAGGTCATTATTTTCCGGCCAGCATGGTTCGTTGCACTCTGGCGGATCGGCACATGTATTATTGCCTGAGTAATATCTGTGGCCTGTTTCAGGGCATTCACAGCCGCTACCGCTATTCTTCGTTCTTGGGTTACTACAGTTACACTGGCACGATCCCATATCCGGAGTACCGCCGTCACCGCTGCAAATACCTTCCTGAAGCATACATACGCAGCAGCCGTTCTGAACAGACCACACACCCTCTCCGCAATCTCTGTTCGGATCAGGAGGAGTATCATCAGGGCAATTACCACCACTACTTGAACTGCTTGTACTGCTTACGCAGGCATAGTTACCAAGCCCGTCTGTATCGCAACCTTCTGTCAGAAGGTCACAGCAAAGCGGCCCGCATTCATATTTGTTGACAGCACAACCGCACGCATTCCCTGCTAAGTTACATCCAACCGTTTTACTGCAGCAAGTAACACCGCACTGATCTTGTGTAGCCGTCACGCAACCGCAACCGTCACCGTCCGAGGTATCGCAAGATAGATTATCGGCACAACAAACGCTTCCGCAGGTAATTTCATCTTCAGGGTCACAACCGCTAGATGATGAGCTGGAAGATGATGATGAACTTGATGAGCTGGAAGAAGAAGATGATGATGATGATGACGATGAAGATGATGATGACGAAGAAGAAGTAGAAGAACTACCGCCTGAACTGCCTGAACTACCCGAACCGCTGGTACTGCTAGTATATGTAGAATCACCTGCAACTTTACTCAGGGCAATTGCAAATGAGCATGTTGCGCCTTTTGCAGCTGCATTATATGAATTAGGGTCGGCATCATCAAAACAATCAGCCTCTGCTATTTTACGGCTGAATGCAACCATCATGCCTGATTTTGCTTTACCGTCATCTATCTTATTATCCAAAGCCAGTACATTCGCTGAAAGGAAAGCATCACCGATATTCGCAAAGCTCAGGTCAGTACCGTCATTATCTGAGAACTGGCCGAATAAATACGCATTGCTAATACCAAACGGATCAAGGTCACCGTTTTCATAAGTGGCAACAACACCTGCACCGTTAACAAGCGCCATAGGCACACCCGGTATATTGGCATTGCCCGCGTTGTTTACCGTTATTGTACCGCTAACTTCATCACTAAACTGGCCGGGTACACGTAATGACCTGGTTTTTGCCAGATGCACCCAGAAGTTTGCAACTTCACCGCTAAATGCAGTACCCGTATCGGTCTGCCCCGCACTTTCCAGCTTCCTGTCACCGTCACCTGCGGGAAGTACTTTTGTACTGTCGCCCGGTACGGCATTATATTTTTCATTGAATACATCCACGGCAGATCCAATTTGTTGCATCTGCCTTGTCATTGCCTGAACTTCAGAGGTGGTAATTAGTGAACGGCCAACCAGAATTGCGGCCATAACTATACCTGCAATAACTATCACCAGCGATAGTTGTATAAGCGTGTAACCTTTGCAGGAGGATCCATCCATATTTAAACCTCTATATCCATGCTTTTTTTCTGTCAAGCTGCACAAGTAATCATATCAAGAATTTCAGAAAACAATTTTGGTAGCAAACAAAAAAACACATGAATAACTAACCCTCAATATTAAACTTAATTAATTAATAAGAAATTTACTTTTAAAGAAACACTTACTCAGGCCAAGTTAACCCTTTGTATTTACGGATAAAGCTTGAAGCTTTCCCAGTTACCGTCAGCTTTAAGCTGGAAGCAATCACGCTCATGCAGGCGGAAATCGCCTTCACGCCAGAATTCAAAATAATCAGGCTTTACCCTGTAGCCGTGCCAGTGCGGCGGACGCGGCGGGGTGATGCCGTATTTTTTGCCAAAGTCAGATACCCTGTCCAGCAGTTCCTGCCTGTCCTGCAAACGTTCCGATTGCATGCTTGCCCATGCACCTATACGGCTTTCCAGCGCGCGGCTGTTATAATAATCATCAGCCTCCTGGCCCGTTACCGGCTCAACATTGCCTTCAATACGTATCTGGCGCTGCATATCCATCCAGTAAAAACTAAGCGAGGCCTGTGGGTTTTCCTTAAGGTCAGTACCTTTACGGCTGTGCGAATTAGTATAAAAAACAAACCCGCGCTCATCAAACGCCTTTAATAAAACTATACGCGCTGAAGGACGGCCGTTCTTATCTGCCGTAGCTAATGTCATTGCGGTAGGTTCTTTTATACCGCTGCCAAGTATTTCCGCATACCATGCGGCAAAGATCTCAAAAGGATTTTCCATGTAATTTAAATAGCGCTTATCGGGTTTAAAGTCCAGTCGCTAAGATTACTACAGATCAACACTATATTTTATAGGGCCGTTCTCTTTCTTTCCGCTCTTTGAATTACGGCGCATGATCTCCAGTTCCATATTCTGCGGATGGTCGGATTCGTCAATTGCAGTACCGCGCGTAATACGCCCCTCTTCATAGAGTTTAAGCAGGCTCTGCTCAAACGTCATCATACCGATATCATTATTTTTGTGCAGCAGCTCATGTATCTCACTTACTGAACCTTTCATGATAAGCGGTTTGATAAGACCAACGTTCTTCAGTATCTCAATTGCAATTTCCAGCGGGCGCTCAATACCTGTTACCAGCCTTTGCGCAAATATGAATTTAAGCACATGCGCCAGTGAATAAAGATATTGTGATTTCAGCTCATCGCTAAAGAAGTTTGCAACACGCTCAATTGTCTGCGCGGCAGAAGTTGCGTGTAATGTAGCAATACATAAATGTCCTGTTTCGGCATAATTGATTGCCTGTATCATTGTTTCCGCGTCGCGTATCTCACCAATATAAATAACATCGGGGCGCTGGCGCAGCGCATTTTTTAGCGCCTCATGCCAAGAATTTGTATCAATGCCCACTTCCCTTTGCGTGAAAAGGCAGCTTTTATGCTCATGCGTATATTCTATAGGGTCTTCAACCGTTATCACATGGCCGCTGCCGTGATGGTTCAAATAATCAAGCATAGCCGCAATGGAAGTTGATTTACCGCTGCCCGATTGACCCGTTACAAGTATAAGCCCGCGTTTAAGCATAATTGCTTCCTGATAAACTTTTGGAAGTTTCAGCTCTTCAAAATTCGGGATGATCTTTTTAATATGCCTTATCACCATACCGCTTGTCTGGCGCTGGCGGAAAAAATTCACACGGTAGCGGTTACCGTCTGCATCAACATATGCAAGGTTCAGTTCTTTATCATTATCAAATTTTTCTATTTCGTCATGAGATGCGATTCCCGCCATCAGTAACCTGATATCATGTTCGGTAAGCGGTGCGTAGGCGCCTCTGATTACTTTTTCGCTGCGCCATACAGGGGCAGAACCGGCAAGCAGGTACAGGTCCGAAGCCTTGTATTCAAGCATTTTGGTAAGAAGGGTATTAATTTCCATTACAGTATCCCCTGCGGTCTTTTAGTATTCAGGATACTCTGTCTTATTGCTTCGTCACTTTCAATATTCTCACTTACGTCAGAGAAATATGTACGCGCATCGTTAAGGTCTATCACGTCTTCTTTCACAAGGTCGTAAATAGCATCTTTCATGATCTTCATACCAATTTTACCGCTTATCTGCATCACAGAGTTCATCTGCGCGATTT
>CAYVII010000030.1:1618-12583 GCA_964451475.1 uncultured Rickettsiales bacterium | reverse complement strand
TATCATTCTGCTTGGCGGCGGCACTACTAAAGTAGGCGACCCTAGCGGCAAAGATGAATCCCGCAAACTGCTTGATGATGCGGGAATTGAAGAAAACAAACGCGGTATTGCAAAGGTATTCCGACGTTATGGCCTTGGCGACTGCCTGATAGTTGATAATGATGAGTGGCTTGGCGGGTTGAAATATCTCGAATTCCTGCGAGATGTCGGCCGCCTTTTCTCAGTAAATAAAATGCTTAGCTTTGACAGCGTAAAGCTGCGCCTTGAACGTGAGCAGAACCTGAGCTTCCTTGAATTCAACTACATGATCCTGCAGGCCTATGACTTTGTAGAGCTTTACAAAAAACACGGCTGCCGCGTACAGATTGGCGGCTCTGACCAGTGGGGCAATATCGTAAACGGCACAGATCTTGGCCGCCGTATGGGCGTGAAGGAAGAACTTATAGGCCTTACAACCCCGCTCATTACAACTTCATCAGGCGCTAAAATGGGCAAAACGGCGGAAGGCGCCGTTTGGCTGGATGAAACCCGTGTGAGCCCTTATGATTTCTACCAGTTCTGGAGAAACACCGAAGATGCAGACGTAATAAAATTCCTTAAAATATTCACTGACCTTCCGCTTGAGCAGATAGAAGAATACAAAAAATGGGAAGGCTCGGCGCAAATAAACGAAGCTAAAAAGATACTTGCGTTTGAAGCTACAAAACTTTGCCACGGCGAAGAGGAGGCAACTAAAGCTCAGAATGCAGCCATCACAGCTTTTGAGCAGGGCGGCACGGCCGGCCTGCCCGAAGTTTTTATCGAGAATAAAACCTATAAGGCGTTTGAGCTGTTTGTAGCGGCAGGCCTTGCAACTTCTAACGGAGAGGCACGCAGGCTTATAGCCGGCGGAGGCGCAAAAATAGATGATGAAAAGGTGGAAGCCGACAATACGGAAGTTACACCGTCAGAAGGCATGAAGCTTTCCAGCGGCAAGAAAAAACACGTTATATTGAAATTTGCATGATAAGGATCTTAAAGTACCTGCTTCTGCTTTTAGCAATCATATCCGTCGCCGGTTTTTTATATCTGAACACTATCTTTAAAACTCAGGCTGAAAAAATAGCCTCCCGCATGACAGGCACAAAGGTAACCATAACCTATGCGTCCATCTCTCCCTTCAGCGGCAATATAGTTATTGGCGGCCTTAGCGTGGCCAACCCCACCGGCTTTAAAGCCAAAAATGCAATTGAGTTTGATAGCATCTCCGCCTCCATAGACATGAAATCTACAATGCAGGAGACCATCAAAATTACAAAGGTTGAGCTCAAGAACCCCGTTATTTATTACGAGATCGGCCTGAACGGAGATAACATCAGGGCACTGCTCGGTAACGTGAAGGCCGGCTCACGTTCATCCGGCGGCAATAATAGCAGCTCCGGCGGCACAAAAAAGAAAGTGGTGATCGATGATCTTTACCTTATCAACTGCAAGGCACGGCTGGCGGCAGACCTGTTTGGCCTCCATGCAGGTCAGGAATTTAATGTGGGTGATATACATCTCAGGAATGTTGGCGGCGCAAATGACGGCACTTCAATAGAAAATATAACCCTTCTTGTCCTGCAGAAAATTGCCGGGGAAATTACAAAATTAAAAGCTTCTGGTTTCGTGGGTAAGATTGAAGGACAGTTCAAAAACCTCAAAGGCTCATCGCTCAAACAAATAGAGAACCTGTTCTAGACTTTGCCCATAGTACTTCTGGCAACATTATATATATCGGCCAGTAATTGCTCTTGCTCGGGCTTTAAACCAAGAGCCATCAGTTTGGCAGGGTCATTTGTAGCACGTGCATAAATATCACACGCTATACTATGCGCTTCCATATGAAGCATACAACCAACCTCCTCCGTCCCAAGCATTTCAAAAGCTACAGTTAAAGGCTCCACACCCGGACGCAGGAAAAATGCTTCCCTTTCTTTAGTATCGAATATCATCCTCCAGTGGGATTGTTTATCCTCACCTTTGACCTCAACAGTAAAACCATTCTTATTTTGCGTGCAGGTAATAAGGTATCTCTTGCCCCTGTCTATAAAACTTACCTCACCGGCAGGGTTAGCGGCAGCAGATATATCTGCTTGCTTTTTTTTTATATGCGGAAGACGCCTATTACTCATGCAGAAATAATATACTGCAATTATTACAATTTTATTTTAAGGTTAAATTACAAAACCTTATCAAGTATCGCATTCACGAACTTAACTTCTTTTTCCTCATAGAAGCCTTCAGCGATAGATACATATTCAGAAAGGATAATACCTTTTTTAGACTCGCCCAGCATATTTTCGGCGATTGCAGCACGCAATATACCGCGCATCACCCCGCCAATGCGTGAGAAGTCCCAGTTGGCAGAAAGATTGTTTTTTATAAGCTCATCTATGCTGGTAATTTCCTCAGACGCCTTAATAAAAATTGCGCTGAACATTTTTTTATTGATGCGCTTAACTTCGTTTGCCTGCGCAAGTTCCTTAGCCTTCTCGTCTAAAAACTCGTTATGCTTCGAAGGGTGTGAGTTCACTTCCTGTTCATATAAAGCCTGTATGGCAGCCACACGTGCAGAGGTTCTAGCGTCCATCACAGATTACCATTTTTACAAATTATCATTTTTACATTTTCCTGAATTTCTTTTTAATTTCAATTAGCTTCAGGCAAGCTTCGGCAGCTGCGCCGCCTTTGTCCATATTACCTGCACGCTCTAGCGCCTGCTTTTCATTTTCCACCGTCAGTATTCCGTTGCCAATAGCCAGCTTCTTCTTGAAAGTAAGATCCATTATAGCGCGTGCAGACTCATTAGCCACCACTTCAAAATGGTACGTCTCACCGCGTTCAACACAGCCCAGCGCTACAAAGCCGTCATATTTAGTTGCAGCCATACTTATTACCGCAGGTATCTCCAGCGCACCGTGAACGGTGACCACATCATATTTCGCACGCGCAGTTTCCAGCGCACGCTTGGCACCGCCCAGAAGTTTGTCTGAGATCTTATCGTAAAACCTTGCTTCAACAATAAGCACTTTTGTCATGGCACGTTAATATGCCAACTACCCTAAATATTCAAGCAGAAACCGCTTGATTCCAGCGCTTTAAATTAAACGGTGAATGATTCGCCGCAGCCGCAGCGCCCTTTTTCATTTGGGTTGATGAACTCAAACCCGCTTTTGAATTTATCTTCCTGATATATCATCGTCGTACCCAGCAGGAACATTACGGCCTTAGGATCGATTATGACTTTAAAATTATCACCTGACTCTTCGTCATTAACATCCACCACTTCTTCAAATGGCTTAATGTCATCTGCATATTCAATTGTGTATGAAAGGCCACTGCAGCCACGCGTGCGAACACCAACGCGGATACCGGCAGTTGGCTTGCCACGCGCCGCTATAAGCTTATGAGCTTGTTTAGCAGCTTCCGGCGTTACTGTGATTGCCTGTTTCATAAATTCTTTTACGCGGCTGCGCTGGTAGAACCGCTAGCCTGCTTTGCGCGCCAGTCTGCAATTGCAGCTTTAATTGCGTCTTCAGCAAGTACCGAGCAGTGGATCTTCACCGGAGGCAAAGCAAGATGCTCGGCGATCTGGCTGTTCTTGATCTGCTCAGCTTCATCAACTGATTGGCCTTTCACCCATTCAGTTATAAGCGAGCTTGATGCAATGGCAGAGCCGCAGCCGAATGTTTTGAATTTAGCATCTTTGATAATGCCGTCAGAGCTTACTTCAATTTGCAGCTTCATAACGTCACCGCACGCAGGCGCGCCTACAAGGCCTGTGCCAACACTGCTGGAATTCTTATCCATGCTGCCCACGTTGCGCGGGTTTTCATAGTGGTCTAAAACTTCTTTTCCGTATGCCATATTCTTTTCCTCGGTATTTTTATTATATAATAACCTAGTAATTTAGTCAAGTATTGCCTAATGGCCACTCCACTGAATGCTTTTTAAATCAATACCTTCCTGCACCATTTCCCATAAAGGGCTAAGCTCACGAAGCTTATTTACATGCTTTTTTACCGTCTCGATAGCAAACTCTACTTCTTCATCGGTAGTAAAGCGGCCAAAACCAAAGCGGATAGAACTATGCGCCATTTCATCATCCAACTGCAAAGCACGCAGTACGTATGAAGGCTCAAGCGATGCCGAAGTGCAGGCAGAACCGCTGGAAACCGCAAGATTCTTTATGGCCATTATCATGCTTTCGCCTTCAACATATGCAAAACTGAAATTCACGTTGCCGGGAATGCGCTGTTTTTCATCACCGTTCAGATATACTTCGGGGATCGCTTTTCTGACCTCTGCCTTAAAATGCTCAGCCATTTTTGTAAGGCGGGCATTTTCCTCCACCATTTCCTTACCGGCAATCTCAGCCGCAGCGCCTAAGCCAACAACAAGCGGGGTAGCAAGCGTACCGGAACGCATACCACGCTCCTGCCCGCCTCCGTCAATCATCGCCTGCAAACGCACGCGCGGGTTTTTACGGCGGACATAAAGCGCGCCGATACCTTTCGGCCCGTATATTTTATGGCCTGAAATGCTCATAAGATCGATGCACATATCATCAACATCAAGTGCAATTTTACCAAAAGCCTGCGCTGCATCCGTGTGGAAGAACGCGCCTTTCTCACGGCATATAGCGCCGATTTCTTTTAAAGGCTGGATAACGCCGATCTCATTATTCACCGCCATGACAGAAACTATTGCGGTTTTATCGGTCACTACTTTGCGCAGCTCTTCCAGATCTATCAAACCATTAGTTTGCACGGGTAAATATGTAACTTTAAAACCTTCCTGCTCAAGATGGCGTGCAGTATCAAGCACGCATTTATGCTCGGTAACTACAGTAACCATATGCGGCTTTTCTTTGCCGTAAAAATGCATAACGCCTTTAAGCGCAAGGTTATTAGATTCGGTCGCACCGCTTGTGAAAATAACTTCTTTGCCTGTAGCGCCAATTAATTTTGCAACTTGCTCACGCGCAAGCTCCACCGCTTCTTCCGCTTCCCAGCCATATGCGTGGCTGCGTGAATGCGGGTTACCGAATTTCTCAAGGAAATAAGGCTTCATCACGTCAAAAACCCTTGGGTCCATTGGCGTGGTAGCTTGGTAATCTAAATATACAGGCGTTTTGATCGTCATAAAATTTCCTGCTGTTTATATAAGTACCTTAGTAAAATAGTCAAGTATTTCCAAGCTTGAGAATGGCTCTCAACAAGGCTTCCGCATCTTCATTGGTTGTTGCCCAGCCCGTTGAGACCCTGATCGCGTTTTTTGCTTTTTCAATTCCCATGGCCTTTATTGCACGCGAAACTTCTACCTTGCCACTACTGCAGGCCGATCCGCTGGAAAGGCAGATACCTTCACTGTCAAAATGTATAAGCTGAGTTGAGGCTTCAAACTTAGGATGAATAAAATTTGTAGTATTACCAAGGCGTAGCTGGTTTTTACCCACCACCTCAATTCCTAATTTCCCTAACTCTGATTCCAGATATTCATTAACCGCATTTAAAACAGTTCCACGTGAAACAATTGTGGCATGAATCCCGAAAGCGTGAATCGCCAAAACATTTTCCGTACCTGCACGCTTATTTTTTTCCTGCCCGCCGCCCTTGATAAAATTCTTCAGCTCAATATCAGCCCTAAATATAAGTGCCGCTGAACCAACCGCACCGCCGCTTTTATGCGGGGCAACAGTCATAAAATCAACGCCCAGCTCAGCAAAATCAATATTTATACGTCCGTAAGCCTGCACCGCATCCGTATGCACAAGCGCCCCTGCCGCATGCGTGATTGCCGCCACTTCTTTTATTGGCTGGATAATGCCCGTTTCGTTATTCGCCAGCATGACAGAAACTAAAGCGCCCTTTGAAACAGCCGACTTGAGTGCTTCTAAATCAACTATTCCATTCTTAGTTACGGGAATAATTTTTGCTCCGATTGCCGCTTTATAAATAGACTCATGTTCAATCTCGGAAGCAATTATCACATCCGCCTGCTGCAATACTAAATTATTTGCCTCTGTCGCAGAACCGCAAAAAACCAACGCTTTTGCGTTCACGGCCTTTAAAATATTTGCCCGCGCCTCTTCAACTATCTTACGCGCCGCACGGCCTGAAGCATGGATGGATGAAGGGTTAAGCGGCTTGCCTGCATGCTCCAATAATGCCCGCTTTATCTCAGGCAGCATCGGCGAGGTGGCGTTATAATCAAGGTAAACTACTTCTTGCATAGATCCTGTAGCGTAACTGATTTAAGATATGACTTAATCTGCGCCTCCAGCCCTTCCCAAAGGTCGTGCGTCATGCATTTTGCGCGCTCAGGCGTGCACGGGATTGTTGAATGGCTGCCGCAATTTGTCATTTCAATAGACTCTTCAACAGCGTTTATAATATCAAAGACACGAGTATGGTTTGCACCGTTGCTTATAACATAGCCGCCGCCCGGCCCTTTTATTGATGTAACAAGCCCCGCCGATTTAAGCTTACCGAATATCTGCTCAAGATAATTCAGTGCAATACCCTGCCGTTCGGATATTTCCGAAAGGCGCACAGGCTTTTGCCCGCGTTCAGCAGAAATAACTGCAATATCAAGCAGCGCAGTTACAGCATAACGCGCTTTTGAAGTTAGCATCATATAATTACCCTACCCACTTCTGTGCGGTATCTTCAAGGCCTTTATCTTTCGCTTCCAGCTCGGCAATACGTGCTGTCAGCTCACGAATAATTTTGTCCATCTCATCGAAATTCTTCATTACAACGTCAGGCAAATGCGCGGCATCAACGCCGTAAGCCGTAAATTTCTCATCACTGCTTCCAACCGACTTGCTTACATTACGCGCCGGAACACCAACCATTATAGCATCAGCAGACACATCTTTGACCACTACGGCATTTGAACCTATGCGCGCACCGTCGGCAACTATAATAGCACCAAGCAGCTGCGCACCCGAACCAATGATTACGTTATTGCCTATTTGCGGGTGGCGGCATGAGCCTTTTTCACTGTTCTGCGGAGAAACACCGCCCAGCGTCACACCGTGATACATTGTTACATCGTCACCTATCTTTGCGGTTTCCCCGATCACAACACCCATGCCATGGTCTATAAAAAAGTTTTTGCCAATGGTAGCACCGGGGTGGATCTCAATTCCAGTGAACCAGCGGCCCAGCGCCGATATCCAGCGTGCAAGCAATCTTACTTCCTTTTTCCAAAGCCAGTTTGAAAGACGGTATATTAGCAGTGCATGAAAACCCGGATAGCATAAAATAACCTCAAGGCGTGATTTAGCCGCAGGGTCGCGTTTGAATACAGAGTTGATTTCGGCGTTTATGCGTGAAAACATGTGCTTCCTATGTATTAGTGTAATTACGCTATGCAGAGCCGAAAATTTGCATTTGCAGGCCGGAATAGTAGTAATTACGGGGCGCGGAAACTACTATAAACCAAGGCTTTGGTCAAGTATCCTGAGTTATTTTTAGAAAAAGCTTGATTTTCGGCTCCCGAAACCTTTATTAGTACATACGGTTAAACAAACGGATAAGCTTAAAATGGCAGAAATTTTCTTTAACGGCCCTGAAGGTAGAGTAGAAGCAAAGTACCATCAGGCAGAAGATAAGACCGCTCCCCTTGCAGTAGTTCTTCACCCGCACCCTCTTTACGGCGGTTCAATGAATAATAAGGTTGTATACAACCTTTACCATAATTTCGTGGATAACGGCTTTTCAGTTCTGCGCTTCAATTTCCGCGGCGTTGGCAAATCACAAGGTAAATATGATAATGGCCTTGGCGAACTTTCAGACGCGGCAGCAGCTCTTGACTGGCTGCAAGTTCAAAACCCGGATGCACGCAGCTGCTGGATTTGCGGTTTCTCTTTCGGTGCCTGGATCGGCATGCAGCTAATGATGCGCCGCCCCGAAATTCAGGGCTTTGTGTGCGTATCACCCCCGGTAAATATGTATGATTTCAGCTTCCTTACCCCATGCCCGGCATCTGGCATTATTACTCAGGGTGACCTGGATAGCGTAGTTCCGGAAGCAAACGTAGCAAACCTTGCCGGCAAACTGAACAAACAACGCGGCATTGATGTTAACTACAGCATGGTACAAGGCGCAGACCACTACTACCGCACCAAGATGGACGATCTATCGCTGGTAGTTGATACATACCTTAAACACCGTCTTGCAAACGCAGTTTACAAGCGTCCTGCAAAACCTGACCGTAAACGCCGCTCATCGGCACAACTGGCTGAGAAAAAAGAAGCAGCATAGTTATTTAAACCCCGCCAAGAGCGGGGTTTTTATTTCATTCTGGCCGCGCGCTTGCGGCTTGCGAAACGTTCGCGGCAGTTCCGAGCGAAGCGAAGGCAAGGCCAAGGGCCGGTTAGGTATACACCGCTTGAGCTTAATATATTTCAATCTTTGCAATATCGCGTATCGGTGACTCTTTGCACCCCGTAGTAGTCGGAAAGCTAATAGGCAGCCCGTTATGCGCGCGCACAGCCAAATATGCAAAGGCCTGCGCCTCAAATGCATCGCCGTTATGGCCAATATTCTCGATCGGCTCGGCATCATCGCCAAGTAGCGTCATGATCTTATGGTTAAGCCTGCCGCCGCCTGTAATATAGAACTTAGCTTTTTTATTGAAGTATTTATTGCTGAGCAATATCGAATGCGCTGTAAACGCCGTAAGCGTAGCCACGGCATCCTCAGGCTTCAAATGCGCTACTTTATCCAGCGTAAAATGGTTACGGTCTAATGACTTCGGCGGCTTGGCAGCAAAATATTCATCAGCCAAATAATCGGCCAATATCTTCTCGTCCACCTTACCTTTATCAGCCACTGCACCTCCATCATCAAACTCTTTGCCAAAATGTTTCTTCATGATGTCATTTATCATCGCATTGCCGGGGCCAGTATCAAATGCCAGCATTTCACCATCTTCCTGCACCCAGGTAATATTGGCAACACCGCCAATATTAACCACCGCGATCGGGCGCGGCAAATTCCATGTAATAGCACGGTGGAACACCGGAACTAGCGGCGCCCCCTGCCCGCGCGCTTTTACGTCAGATGACCTGAAATCATAAACCACCGTTGTCTTGGTACGTTCCGCCAGCAGCTTTCCGTCACCCATTTGCCACGTAAATGCACGCTCCGCCGGAAGGTTAGGTTTATGTATTATCGTCTGACCGTGAAAGCCAATAATATCTGGCTTCACACCTGTGCCTTTGACCAAACTTTCCACCGCTTCAGCATGCGCAAGCGTAATATCGCGCTCCAGATTCGTATCTTTTACATTTGTAAAATATTCCCGCAACTCCCTGGAATCATCGGCAAAATTCCTTGCATTATTTATCTCCGCTCTAATTCTATCACGAAGCGCATCTTTGTACGGTACAGTGATGAAAGCTCCAAACTCAGTAATTATTTCACCATCGGTTTTGATAATTGCAACGTCAATTCCATCCAAAGATGTGCCACTCATCAGCCCTAAAGCGACAAGCGGTTTACTGAAAATACCTGTTAGTTGTTGATTGTTCATATGGCAAGATTAGACTAGGTAAAAATAACCAACAACTAAAAAGCAACTTTATGAAAATTACCTTCGCAAATTATTCCCAGCCTAAAACCGGCGCCCTAGTAGTAACGGTAAAGGGCAAGACCCTTAGCAAAACAGCTGCAGAGCTAGACAAGAAGAACGGCGGTATAATTGCCCGTGCTATCAGGAACAACCCGTCTTTTGAAGGTAAGAACGGGCAGGCGCTACTTGCAACCAACCTTGAATTCGGACGCCTTATTGTGCTGGGCGTTGAAGTAAACGCAAAAAACCCCGAAAAGTCGCTGCTAGGCATTGGCGGTAAACTTTACAGCCTGCTAAACAGCCACAAGATAAAAACAGCAACCTTCGTGGCAGAAGATCTGGACGCCAGCAAAATTGCCCTTGGCGCAACTATCAAAAGCTATTATTTCGGCAAATATTTCACTAAGAAAAAAGCTGATGAACTTCCGCAGCTTGAAAGCCTTACAATAGCTTCAAACAACCCTGCAAAAGCAGCTGCCCAGTTTAAAGCAGATCAGCTTATTGCAGATGCTATCAACTTCACTAAAAACCTTGTGACCGAACCCGCAAACGTTATTTACCCTGAGTCTTATGCGGCTGAAATACGCAAGCTTTCAAAATCCGGCCTGAAGGTTGAAGTGCTTGGCGAAGCGGAAATGAAAAAGCTTGGCATGGGCTCGATTTTAAGCGTTGGTCAGGGCTCTGCACGTGAGTCACAAATGGTTATCATGACTTATAACGGCGGCAAGAAAGGTGACAACCCCCTTGCTTTCGTTGGTAAAGGCGTAACTTTTGATACCGGCGGCATATCTATCAAACCTGCTAACGGCATGGATGAAATGAAGTTTGATATGGCAGGCTCGGCAACCGTAGTTGGCCTTATGAAACTGCTTGCAGAACGCAAAGCGAAAGTGAACGCGGTTGGCGTAGTTGGCCTTGTTGAGAACATGCCCTCAAGCAAAGCAAGCCGTCCGGGCGATGTTGTAACGTCAATGTCCGGCCAGACGATCGAGATCCTGAACACAGACGCTGAAGGCCGCCTTGTACTGGCAGATTGCCTGTGGTACACACAAAACCGCTTCCAGCCTAAATTCATGATCAACCTTGCAACCCTTACAGGCGCAATAATTGTAGCGCTTGGCTCAAGCCGCGCAGGCATGTTTAGTAACGATGATAAACTGGCGGAAAAGCTTGAAAAAGTGGCAGAGCTTACAGGCGAAGACCTGTGGAGACTTCCTCTTGGTGAGGTGTACGATAAACAAATAAATTCAAACATCGCAGATATGCAGAATATCGGCGCAGACCGTGAAGCCGGCTCAATAATGGGCGCAGTAGTCCTTGAACGCCACGTGAACAAATATCCATGGGCACACCTTGATA
>CAYVII010000030.1:0-1608 GCA_964451475.1 uncultured Rickettsiales bacterium | reverse complement strand
GTGGCATGGAGCAAGAAAGACTCCGACCTCCACCCGCGCGGCGCAACCGCATGGGGTGTAAGGCTTCTTGACAAGCTAGTGCGTGAGTACTACGAATAGTTTGTGGAAATAAGCTTTTACCATTTAACATCATCACCGCTGAAAAAAGCGCTACCTGCCCTGCTTGAGAAAGCTTACGAAGGCGGCATGCGCACACTTGTAGTGGCTGACAAAGCCGCAATAAAACAGCTTGATGACGACTTATGGACATTCCATCCGCGTAAGTTTTTACCGCACGGAATAGATAAGCGCGAGATCCAGCCGGTATTCATTTCCGACAGCTTTGAAAATGATGACCGTGAGGTCCTTGCCGTTACAAACGGCGCGGAATATGACGGTAAAGGCAACTTCAAAAAAGTGCTGGATATGTTTGACGGCAATAACGAGACCGAGCTGAGCGCGGCACGCGCACGCTGGAAATCCTACAAGGAAAAAGGCTATACGCTTCGTTACTGGAAGCAGGATGAAAAAGGCGCCTGGGCGGAAAAGGCCGCTTAAAGATTCTATATTTCCTTGAAAAACGCATTTATTTGTGATATTGACCCCGCCCCATGGTGCAGGAATTCGACGTAATTGTTATCGGCGGAGGACATGCAGGCTGCGAAGCCGCTGCTGCTTCTGCACGCGCCGGCGCTAAAACTGCCTTAATTACCCACAAACATTCTACTATCGGCGAAATGAGCTGCAACCCTGCAATTGGCGGCATTGCCAAAGGCACGATTGTAAAAGAAATTGATGCTCTTGACGGTGTTATGGGCATCGCCATAGACCGCGCGGGCATACACTACAAAATGCTCAATTCCACAAAAGGCCCTGCAGTATGGGGCCCGCGAGCGCAGGCAGACCGCAAACTATACCGCATAGCTATGCAGGATATACTGGATAACTACCTCAATCTTACGATTATCGAAGGTGAGGTAGACGATCTTAAAATTGAAGGAAACCTAATCTCAGGCGCCGTTACTAAAGATGGCCGTGAATTTAAATGCCGCTCTGTGGTTTTAACTACAGGCACATTCCTTAGCGGCCTTATCCATCTTGGCGAGAAAACTATTCCTGCAGGACGTGTGGGTGAAGACCCTGCCTACGGCCTTTCAAAGACACTTGCACGCTTTGAGCTGGCACTGGGACGCCTTAAAACAGGCACTCCGCCGCGCATTGACGGCCGTACTATTGAGTGGGATATACTTGAACGCCAGCAAGGAGACCTTCTCCCTACCCCATTTTCATATTTAAATCAGGAAGTTACCGTACCGCAAATTGCCTGCGGAATAACTTATACAAACACTGAAACGCATAAGGTAATTCAGGCAAATTTACTGCGTTCACCTATGTATTCAGGCCAGATAAAATCCACAGGTCCGCGCTACTGCCCTTCAATTGAAGATAAGATCAGCCGCTTTGCCGATAAGGAACGTCACCAGATATTTTTAGAACCTGAAGGTCTGGACGACCACACGGTTTACCCGAACGGCATATCAACAAGCCTGCCTGAAGATGTTCAGCACGCTATTGTAAAATCAATCAAAGGCATGGAAAATGCAGTAATTATCCGCCCAGGCTATGCCA
>CAYVII010000029.1:0-12885 GCA_964451475.1 uncultured Rickettsiales bacterium | reverse complement strand
AAATGGTTTGGTGCAAATTCGGTCATCGGTATTACCGCAGGTGCATCTGCCCCTGAAGTACTGGTAGAGCAGGTAGTTTCTAAATTGCGAGAGATAGGCGCGGGCAGTGTGGAAACGCTGGACGGTATTATTGAGAACGTGAAGTTCAAACTGCCAAAAGAAGTTGCTTAAGCGGCCGGGCCTTGGCTTTGGCCTTTATCACCCATCTCATTCTTTTTTACGTAGCAAAACTGCATGATATCTTTTGTAAGGAAAAGTAAGCCAGATGTTATCATTGAAGGGTCTTTGCGGTTTATGCCGTCAACAATACTGCTTATTGTAACGCCTTTGAATAATAATGAGCCAACCTGAACGGGGCTTCTGGTTGCCCAGTTGCGTGCTTTGTCCAATCCCGAAGATTCAGGCGGGAGTTTGTTCCCGTGTTCTTTGCCAAAGGTCACAAGTGCCAGTGCGGCGCAAAGCAATGAGCCTTTAACTATCTCTACCGCGTTCTCATGTTCAATGCCGCTTTTTACAAAGAAGCCGCCGGCAACAAGTGCAAGGGCAGATGCGGTTTCAACCGGTTTTTTTCTTGGAAGCGCCAGAATTCTATCGGCAACCGGGTTAGATAAAGTTTTATCTGCAAGCTGCGCGGTTTGAATGGCGGTGTGCTTTACCATTTCATTGCTATTTTCAGGCATGTGGCCTGTAGCAACAAAATACCCGCCTGAAAGGAATGAGCTTACATAAGAGGTGGCTTTAGGGTGTTTTTCCGTGAATTCAACTACGCGCTCAGCCATTTTTTGTGCTTTGGCCTCTTTATTGCCGAAGCAGAACATTATTATGCCCGATACCATGCCAAGGGTGCTGGCGGTTATGCGTTCGGCATTATCTTCGGTTATGCCCGATGAAAGACCGGCGCCGTCACCGGCAATGGTAATGCCGCCAATGATCTGACCTGCATATTTTGATAGAAGATTATTCGCCCAGCCCAGTGCCTGAATTTTCATATAAAACTACTTGTTATACAGACGCCTTATAGCTAGTGATAATAAATAAGTCAAGCTAAAGGTAAAAGAAAATAAACCTGTTAGTTGCGCCAGAAATGTTTATTGAAAAGTACAAAGAAAACGAACACCTCAACACGTCCTACCAGCATTGAAAGTGAGTAAAGGCTTACCTGAATATCATTGAAGCTGCTGTAATTGCCAACTGGGCCTGCAATGTGGCCAAAGCCGGGGCCGGCATTGCTTAAGGTTGCAACGGCGGTTGAAACTGCGGTTAAAAAATCAATGCCCGTAGCGGTAAGCATAACTATTACAAGCATCAGCGTACAGACAAACAGGAACGAAAAGCTTAAGACCGAACCCACGATGGTATCGGGCATATTCTTGTGGTTATATTGTGCTTTGAAAACGCCGTGCGGGTTTACCAGCCTGTTCATTTGCGCTTTTGCTATCTGGTATAATACCTGCACGCGGAAAACTTTCAGGCCGCCTGAAGAAGAGCCCGTACAGCCGCCAATGAATGTGCATATTAAAAATATAACTATAACAAAGCTGCCCCAAAGACCGTAATCAATTGTTGTGAAACCGGTTGTTGTCATTAAGCTGGTTAAGTTAAAAGCGGTGTAGCGTAGTGCCTGTAATACGCTGAAATCGCCGTTAACATAAAGTTCCGGCCTTTCCGGTTGGACAAGCCACAGCCAGCCTGTAATTGTCAATATCGCGCCAAATAACATGTAAAAGAAAAAGCGTATCTGGCTATCTTTCCAGAAGCTTGAAATGCCGTTTTTGCTTGCCTTGTAATATGCAAGGAAAGGTAAACCTCCCGCGAACATGAATATTATGCAGATTGTTTCAAGTGCAGGGCTGTTATAGTAACCAAAAGAGGAATCGTAGTTCATTAACCCTGCTGTGCCAAGTGTGGACATTGAATGGCAGATAGCGTCAAATGCCGTCATGCCGAATGCCCAGTATAAAATTGCGCAGGCAACCGAAAGTATAAGGTAAATAGTTGCAATAGCGTAGCCAACCTGAGATACGCGCGGCAAAACTTTTTCAGAGCTTTCGCCGGTATCGCCCTTAAAGAACTGCATACCGCCAACGCCCAGCATTGGAAGAATAAGGATACCCATGGAAATAATACCAAGGCCGCCAACCCATTGCAGTAAAGCACGCCATAGCAATACTCCCGGTGGTGCGTTATCTAACCCTACCATCACGGTTGCGCCTGTGGTGGTTAGGCCTGAAACTGCTTCAAAATATGCCTGGGTGTAGCGCAGGTTCACTTCTGCGTAATAAAGCGGCAGGGCACAGAATGCCGCAACCGTTACCCATGCAAGAGGCACAAGTAAAAATGCCTGCCTTAGGCTCAGCACCATTTTTGCCTGTTTGTTTGCAAGTATCAGTACGCCCGAGACAAAGAAGGTGAATGCCGATGAAAGCAGGAATGCATAATAGTCTTCGTGGTTGGAATATGCGTCAACATATGCGGGCAAAAGCATTAACGCCGCCATGAAGCAAAGCATGATACCAAGTATATGTAAAACCGGTCTGACGTTAATCATGAAGCCCTAATTATACCTAATTTAGGCGGAACGGCCTAATTATGCCGCTTTTAAGTGCTTGAAGCCTGCCGCTTTTTCCAGCGCTGTTGCAATGCCAAGCAGTTTTTCTTCCTGCAATGTACCGCCAATAAGCTGAAGGCCAAGAGGAAGCCCTTCTTTTGAAAGGCCAACCGGCAGGCTTATTGCAGGTACGCCTGCAAGTGAAGCTGCAACCGTGAACAGGTCATTTAGGTACATTGTCAGCGGGTCTTCCTGTTTTGCGCCAATTGCAAATGCAGGGGTAGGGGTAGTCGGTGTTAGTATCGCATCAACTTTTTCAAACGCTTTTTTGAAGTCATCGCAGATAAGGTAACGGACGCGCTGCGCTTTTTTGTAGTAAGCGTCATAGTAACCGGCAGAAAGAACGTAAGTACCAATTAAAATACGGCGTTTTACTTCTGCGCCAAAACCTTCGGCGCGGGTGTTCTCATACATCTCATCAAGGCTGTTGCCGTCAACACGCAGGCCGTAACGTACGCCGTCATAACGCGCTAAGTTGCTTGAAGCTTCTGCAGGTGCAATGATGTAGTAAGTCGGAAGTGCGTATTTTGTATGAGGTAGTGAAATATCAATGATCTCTGCGCCCTGGTCTTTAAGCATCTGGATGCCGTTATCCCAAAGCTTTGTAATTTCTTCACTCATCCCGTCTGGGCGGTATTCTTTAGGGATACCGATCTTTTTGCCTTTAACATTGGCATTCTTTGCAGCGCCGATGAAATCAGGCACGGGAAGATTTAGTGATGTTGAATCTTTTGCGTCATGGCCAGAAATTGATTGCAGCATGATTGCGTTATCAAGAACTGTTTTTGCCATTGGGCCAGCCTGGTCAAGGCTTGATGCGAATGCGATCATACCCCAGCGTGAGCAGCGGCCGTAAGTTGGTTTGATGCCCGTAATACCTGTGAATGATGCAGGTTGGCGGATAGAGCCGCCAGTATCTGAACCTAGTGCGCCAAGGCCTGCGCTTGCCGCTACCGCAGCGGCAGAACCGCCCGATGAGCCGCCTGCAACAAGGTTTTTATTCCAAGGGTTTTTTACAACACCATAGCAGCTGGTAAGGTTGGCAGAACCCATGGCGAATTCATCCATGTTTGTTTTGCCAATCATCACTGCGCCTTGTGCGAACATTTTTTCAGTCACCGTAGATTCGTATTCAGGTTTGAAGCCTGAAAGGATTTTACTGCAGCTTTGTGAGTGGTAGCCTTTTGTGCAGTACAGGTCTTTTACCGCGATAGGGATACCTTCAAGTAAACCAGTGTTGCCTGATGCAATTTTTTTATCAGCGGCTTCTGCCTGTTTTATCGCAATATCAGAAGTATCGGCAATATATGCGTTCAGGTCTTTGGTTTTTTCAATTTGTGCAAGATGGGCTTTTGTAAGTTCAACTGCGCTGAATTTTTTTGCCTTAAGCCCTTCAAGGGCATCGGCGATTGTGGTGTTTATTAAGTCTGTCATAAATTATCCCTGATCCACAACTTTAGGCACTACAAAGCAATCAAATTCTGATTTTGGTGCGTTCGCAGTTACTTCACGCGCGTAGCCGCCATCGGTCACTTTATCTTCACGGCGCGGAAGTTTTGCTTCTACAACGCTTGTCAGTAGCGGTACATTATCCGTATTTACTTCTGCAAGCTGTTCAAGCCAGCCTACAATGGTGTTGATCTCTTTTGCGTAATGCGCCTTTTCGCTATCGGCAATTTTTATGCGCGCCAGCTTGGCAATTTTTGTAACTGTCTTTTCGTCTATCATGAGGGCTTAATTAAAGTATTTCTTCCAATCTTTCAATAAGGGATTGCTGGTTGGGCAGCTGGGCCGCATAAATGCCTTTCCAGTCAAATTTATTGGCTTTTTTTGCTATCTTTTCGCTAAGTGCCAGTAGCTTGATGCCTTTTAGCGCCTCTTTAAGCTTATGTTTTTTTGCCAGCTCTTCAAAATTCATGAAGCTTTGTTCCGAGAAAAATGTGGCAACCTGCACCTTGTAAATATCTTTCAGTAATGCGGCAGAAAGCTCATCGGGTGCGGCTGATTTATAAACAACCACCTGATCAACATCAAAGCCGACCTCCTTAAGGGTAGACTTGATATCCAGCGTGATCACATCACCGCGCAGGTATAATATCTTGCCGTCTTCGGGCGTGTAGTTGTTCATTACGTGCTCAACAATTTCAGATGCGTTCTTGCCGTTCTTTGGTATTGATATATGCACGCCGTTTGCAGGGACAAATTCTTCAGCGTTATTGCTGGTGGTTATATAAACTGCGGCTTTTTTAATAGCGGGGGAGAATTTTTGTATCTCCAGCATAGGTTCGATAATGCATTCATAGCCTTTACGGGTCAAAATCTCCGTCAGGTTCTTAGCATCTTCAACCGGCCTTGTTATTAAGATCATTATATTTATATAACAGTCTTTTACCTAGTTCGCATCCTAAATCTGCGGCATCGGATAAATTACCTTCAATGCTCTCAACATGGGTCTGGCGCCCATTATCAGAAGCCACAAAGCCGTTAATTGTAACCTTGTCCGTTATAATAGCGTGGGCAGATAAAGGCGTGTAGCAGTTACCGCCGAAAGCTTTTAAAACCGCGCGTTCTGCCGTTGCTGCCGTAAAGCTTGGCACGTGGTTGATGCGGGAAAGGTCAAGTTTTCCCTTCTTTCCCATTATACAAATTATACCCTGGCCGACTGCGGGAATGAAATCAGTTACAGGTATCAAAGCATGGGGGAGGGGTATTTCTATGCCAAGGCGGGTGATGCCGGCATTGGCAAGCAGGCTGGCATAGGCTACCATATTTTCAATTTTCTTGATGCGTGTTTCCACGTTGCCTCGGAACTCAACCAGTTTAAGGTCGGGGCGTTTGCTTAAAACCTGCGCCATGCGACGGGGTGATGAAGTGCCGAATATTGCGCCTTCGGGAATATCATCAAAACTATTCGCGCCAATCAGCATATCGCGTGCATCGGCGCGGGGAAGTACGGCAATTATTTCCAGCTCATCATGGATAAAACCGGGTACGTCTTTTAGTGAATGCACGGCAATATCGGCGCTGCCGCTTAGTAATGCTTCATCCAGTTCTTTGGTAAAAACTTCTTTGCCGCCGATCTTTTTAAGTGACGCTTCCGCTTTAATATCGCCTGTGGTTTTTATCGTTATTATCTCAAACGGCTGCTGCAGAGCATCGGCGACCATATTGGCCTGCGTTAGTGCAAGGGCAGATCCCCGGGTGGCAATTTTAAGCGGCATTGTTATTTAGGTTCTTTACTGATTTAAGGCCAAACAAAATAAATACCAGCGTGCATATGAAGCTTAGTATGAACGGCGGGTCAATATGCATCATGCCTAGGCCAACGCTTATTACCGCCCACGGGAAAAGAGCGCAGGTGGTTATGCGTTGCAGGGCTGAGTATTTAAGGTCTGCTTTAATGAATTTATTGAATATGATCGCGGCAAGGCTGTAAAGCAGCATCTGTACAATTAAATAAATAAAGTAAAAAACAAACATGAAAACGGCAATGAAGGGAATGCCGAATATTTCTGCTATACTCAGCCATCTTTCAACATCGGCTTTATCAAAAGTTACATCTTCTGTGCTATCGCTAAAGTCACGCACTTCTGTTTCTCCGTTCTGCTGTAATGTTATAATTTTTGTTTTGTTGACAAAAACATATATGCCTTCGTCTTTCATCATCTGAAGAGTGTGATCTAACGAAAGGTTGTTTGCGGCTTCGGTGTTATCTATTTTTACCAGTTTTTCATTTTCATAGGTAATGTAGTAAGGCACGGGTTTATCTATTGAAAGCTCGCCTTTCTGAACCGTCACCTGCGGGAATTGTTCAAGTATTACGGCTTTAAGGTTCTGATAGCCTCCCATGCCGGCAAGTATAAGTATTATAAGGGCGATAGTAGGTATAAGCGCAAACTGTGCCAGCAGGCTAATGCCTGTGCCTTGCCATTTATAGGCAGCGTCACGGTACAGGTCACGCGAGTAAAAGCTTTGCGGGATAGCGCGGAAAAGTTTTTTCATTTCGTCGTCCTTAGATGGAGGCTTCAATATATTCTACCACGTGCTTATAATAATTTTCAGCCGAGATAGCAATGAATTCACTTTCCTGCGGTGTAAGGTCACGGAAGTATTTTGCGGGGCGGCCTGCCCAAAGCTGGCCTTTTGGCACGCGTTTGCCCGGTGTTAACTGCGCGCCTGCTGCAAGCATTGCGCCGCTTTCCACCACCGCGTCATCCATTACCAGTGCGCCCATACCAACAAAGCAGTTATCTTCCAGCGTGCATGCGTGCAATATGCATGAATGGCCAACGGTCACGCCGCTGCCAATGCTTGTAGGGTGGCCGTTACGTGTTACGTGAATGACGGTACCGTCCTGAATATTTGTGCGCTCACCTATTTTTACCCATGCTACATCACCGCGGATAACGCAGTTGAACCAGATGCCGCTGCCTGCGCCTATCTCCACATCACCAATAATACTGCTTGACGGAGCAACATATGCGGTCGGGTGTATTTTAGGCAGCGCGCCTTTATATGGTAGAACTAGCGGTTTCACGGGAACAGAGCGGTTTGCTCAAGGCCTGTATGTTCGGCTAAGCCAAATACAAGGTTCATATTTTGTACGGCCTGGCCGCTTGCGCCTTTTGTAAGGTTATCAATAACGCTTATTATTATTGCGCTGCCGGGTTTGTGGCCTTCAAAAATATTCATGAAGCAGAAGTTTGTGCCGCGCACCATATGCGTGGTTGGAACTTGCCCTTGCGGAAGAACTTTTACGAAATATTCATCTTTATACTGGTTCTCAAGTATTTTACGCGCGTTTGCGTAATCTGTTGTCAGCTTCACGTAAATGCTTGAGCTAATGCCCCTGTTCATGGGTGTTAAATGCGGAACAAATGTTATATTTGCGCCAAGCTGTTCAGAGATTTCGGCAGAATGCCTGTGGCCGCCAAGGCCATATGCGCTAATGCCGTCATTAACTTCAGTGTACAGCAAATTCTGTTTTGCGCTCCTGCCTGCGCCGGTAACACCGCTTTTTGAATCAATAATTATGTCATTCTCATCAATTGCGCTTGCAGCAACAAGCGGAAGAGTAGGCAGCAATATAGAAGTAGGGTAGCAGCCCGGGCATGCGATGATGCGGGCAGCTTTAATTTTTTCCCTGTAAATTTCCGTAAGTGCATATACGGCCTGTTTTTGTAGTTCAGGCGCTTTATGCGTGCCGTACCATTTTTCATACAATGGTACGTTCTGGATACGGAAGTCGGCAGATACATCAATTATCTTTACGCTTTCAGGTATTTTTTTGGCAATTTCGTGCGCCATTGCATGCGGCATACACATGAATGCGGCGTCAACGCCGTTCATATCAACTTCATCAAATTTCTGAAGGCGCGGCAGTTTGCTTGCAATATGGTGCGGGTATATTTCCGCCATTTCTTTTCCGGCATTGCTATCTGCCACCAGAGCCTTTATTGTAACAAGCGGGTGGTCAAGCAAAAGCCTTATAAGCTCTGCCCCTGTATAACCGCTTGCGCCAATGACGATGACGTTAATATTTGCCATAAGTTTTCCGTAAGTCTTTTTGTCTTGTGTTTAAGTTGACCATGGTTTATACAGCAAAACCTCCGTTAATCAAATTGTAAGTTTGCTCATGGAAAATTTTGCTAAGATAAAGAAATACGCCTTATACCCACTTGTTCTACTAGCCCTGTTCGGCTATCTGTCAGATTATCTTGCATCGCACCTGCTTTCCGCTCCGGGTGAGACCAATCCGTTTGTGGATTTTGCTTTCTTTATAAAACCATATGGCTTCCTTTGCGCTATCGGTGCAGTACTTTGTCTTTACAGCCCGCATAAGACGTGGAAAAAAATAGTTATTTTCGGTGTTATCATATTTTCCCTAATAGCTATCACAATAGGGGTAAATACTGCCTTTGTTACTATTAACGTATTGGGTTTTCTGGGGATATTGGCTTATCTTGTTACCCAGAAAACTTCTAACCGCCTTCTTATATTCTGCCTTGGTGCCGGCCTTGCAATTACCTTTGCACTTGTTGTATCGGGCATCAAGCTAAGCGAGCTTTTTATTAATACCAATGCAACCAAGGCTTTTGCCCTTGTCATGCTTGGCCTTTTCCTTATGTTTGCGTTCCCTAAAACAGATCTTTGGAAAAAAGTTATAGTTGGTCTTGTTCTTGGTATCCTTCTTGGTTTTGACCTTAAATCGTACGGCGTTCCTGAATTCTCTACATATCTTAAAATACTGGGTACTATATTCATCGACCTTATCATGATGATAGTTGTGCCCCTTATCTTCTTCTCTCTTGTATCGGGCATCAATAATATGAACGATAGCCGTGCGCTTGGCCGTATCGGTACTAAATCAATGCTTGTTTACATGACAACAGCATTCATGTCGGTTGCACTTGGTCTTGTTATCGGTGTTGTGGTTCAGCCTGGTGCTGGTATGGATCTTAGCGGCTTCCTGCACCAGGGTGCAGGCGGGGCAAGCAAAGCGGAAGATCTTCCTCCTGTTCTTAAAATACTTCTTAACTTCATACCTCACAACGCGCTTGGTGCAATGTCGGGCGCTGAGGGTAAGCCACACATGGTTCAAACAGTATTCTTCGCTATTTTCGTGGGCGTAACGCTTAACGTTATGGGCGAGCAGGGCAAACGCCTTGTTGATGTTTGCCATTCTGCGGCGTCACTTATGTTCAAAATGATCGGTTACATCATCAAGCTTTCTCCTCTTGCGGTGTTTGGCCTGATGACATGGGTAACCGCTAACCTTGGTATTGATGCAATTGCGCAGCTTGCTGGCCTTGTGGCTGCAACTGTTGGTGGTATGGGTATCCACTATCTTATCCTTGGTCTTCTGCTTATTATCATGGCGCGTCTTAGCCCGATTCCGTTCTACCGCAAAAGCCTTGAATATCAGGCACTCGCGTTTTCTACTTCAAGCTCAAAGGCTACGCTTGCAACTGCCATGAAAGTTTCGGAAGACAAGATAGGCGTTTCTAAAACAAGCACTTCTTTCATCCTGCCTCTGGGCGCAGCCATCAACATGGACGGTACTGCTATTTACCTTGGTCTTTGTGCTACGTTCTTTGCGCAGGCGTTCGGTATCCCGCTTGATTTCCACCATTACCTGATCATCGTATTTGCGGCTACTATCGCATCTATGGGTGCTGCGGGTTACCCTGGCGGTTCAATCGTGATGATGTCAATGGTGCTTGATACTGTCGGTATTCCTACGGCGGCAATTCCTGTTCTTTTAGGTGTTGACCGTATCCTTGATATGTTCCGCACAACTATCAACATCACCTCGGATGTTGCAGTTTTGATGATAATTGATAGGTCGGAAGGTACATTTGACGAGAAACGTTACTATACACCGTCTAATCAGCTGGAAAATTTAAGCGCAAGGGCATAATATTGCCTTATGGCAATTATTGATTACCTTTTATGGCTTATACCTGTTTTCTGCGGAGTGCTTATTGCGGTAAGCCGCAAGCTTGTAACTAACGTAATATTGCTTTCAGTTTTTAGCCTTTCGGTTGCCATGCTGTTCCTTAAAATGTCTGCGCCCGATGTTGCTATTACCGAAGCCGCTATTGGCGCGGCAATATCCACGATATTCTTTCTGGCAACATTGCGCATTACGGGTGACAGGGAAGATACGCACCGTATTGACTGCCAGCCGGCGCTTATAGTGGTAGTCTCACTTGTCATGATAATGCTGAGTATTGTTGTTACCATGCCTGAATTTGGCAGCGCGGAAACCCCACCAAACAGCCATGTGGGTAAATATTATACTGAAAATTCCATGGAAGAGACCGGTATTCCGAATGTTGTGACCGCAGTTCTGGGAAGTTATAGGGGTTTTGATACGCTGGGTGAGCTTTATGTTATTTTCACTGCAGGTATTGCCGTATTGCTTATCCTGCCGCTTATAAGAAAAAATGCCGACGGCAAAACAGAAGAGGAAAAAGATGAAGCATAGCCTGTTACTGCGTACGGTTTCCTCTGTTGCCATACCTTTTATATTCCTCTTTGGCCTGTATGTGCTTTTCCACGGTAAAGTTTCGCCGGGTGGCGGTTTTCAGGGCGGGGCAATATGGGCAAGCGGTCTTATTTTGCATTCACTTGTATTTGGCGCAAGTGAGACGCGCCGCATAGTTTCAGCAAAGTTTCTGCAGTTCACAGCATGTTTTGGCGTGATGCTTTATTGCGGTATCGGCATTTTGAATGTTTTACAGGGTGGAAGATTTTTGCAATATAACGCAATGCTTACAAGTGCGCATCAGGCGCAGTTTCTGGGAGTTATGTTGATTGAAGCGGGTGTGCATCTAACCGTGTTCGCGGCGCTTTCACTTGTTTACTGGCGTTTAGTGCGTGAGTAATTTTACCTTTGTGCGGGCGTGCCGTAAGACATTACAATTATACGGTCACGCGGAATAGAGAAACCGTCCGATATCATTTCAGGCCTGCTGGTAAAAGTGCTGTCAGGGGTAATTGCGTGGGTATTTTCTTCGGCATCGCCGCGTTCTATCAATGCCCTTATTGCGCGGCGGCGGACATTGCGTTTAACTTCTTTTTTGCTGTCATTGACCGAGCGTCCGCGGAATATAACTTCCTGTAAGCTGGAAGAGTTGTTTTTAATGACCATTATATATTCATGGAGTTTAGATTTTGCTACATCCTCATCATTGCCGGATCTGGTGCTGGATTTGCTTTTTATTTTGTTGCGTTCCTGTTCTATCGTGTAGCCTTTTTTATCGCAGGTGTCTTTTACGCGCGACCATGAATTTTCAATCTTAAAACCTTCTTCCACTGTTATTTTTGCCGGAATCGCCAGCGGCATGTTCCGGGTAAAGCCATCATTTATATATGCACGCAGAAATTCCAGCTTAGCGCGTGCCAGTGCCATATTTTCTTTTACGGAAAATGAATATTCGCCGCATGAAAATTCCTGGCCGTCGCGTTCAAAAATAATGGCGGCAAAACTTAATTTGCCGCCTTTATCTGAATTCCTGAATACTACCGATCCGTTATTTACTATCGGCTTTATTTCTTCTTTCTGGCAAATGAGGCCAAATAAAGTTTCTATCTTTTCTTTGTCAGTGGATATCAGGTTTATAATATCTATCTGCAGTTGTTTTTCTGCGGGGTTTGGGGTGCGCATGCGCAGCAGGTTTATATGGTCACGCGGGAAATTGAGTGATGTCCTGCCATTCTTGCCGCCGGCACCGTTCAGCCTTGCGCGCACTTCATCAATAAAAATATCTGATGATTGCCCGTGCGTGATGGCTTCTTTTAACAGGTGAGAAAAACTGCCGGGGTCAAACCCGCGAAGATGGGCGGGGTCGGTATGCGGGAATACAACCTGCACCCATTGCGCGGCTTTTTCGCTGAAAACATGCTTCCTGAATTCGCGGATAAGGCCTGCGCCTTCGGAAAGATATTTGCTTAAAGTCCTAAGTTCATTGGCAAGGTAAGGCAGCACTTTTTTGCCGGGCTGTAATGTGCGGAATATGTTTGGCGCATGTTTTAGATTTTCATATGACATTGAAAACGGGAAGCCAAGATAACCTACCAGCCTGTGTACAATAATATCTGCATAGCGCCTGATAGGAGATGTTCCATGAGTATATGCCTCTAGCTTAAGGCTAGCATGGTTACGGCAAACTTCCGAATAGACAGAAGATATATTACGGCTGCCGGCCTGGGTGCGGAACAGTGCGTGCATAAAATTATGGTCAAGCAATAAGCCAAGCGAATGGTTGGCCAGTATCATGGTTTCCTGCACAATTGAGTAAGCTCGGTAAATAGAAGGGGAGATGTAGCGTTCAATGCCGTCTTCATCGGTCAAAATTCCGGTGTCATAATTGTAAAAAGGTAGCTGCATTGACTCTGCGCGCTGGCGACAGAGCCAGTTTGCGGTTTCCGACCATTTGCCGAACATGCGGCTGCGGGATATTTTTTCGGCCGCTTCCTCGTATGTAAGGTTTTTCGGTTTCACCAGTACGCGGTTTGTATCGATCGAAAGTATCGCGCCGTTACTGCGTGACATTGTAATTTTTATTTCCAGTGCCGGCGTAAGTTTCCCTTCATGAAGGCTGAAAATATCGGACGAAAGATTTTCAGGGAGCATTGGTGAATTGCTTTTTGCGCCGTAAAGAGTTGCAATATTTGCCAGTGCTTTCCTATCCAGCTTGCTGCCTTTTTTCAAGAAAGAGGCAATGTCACTTATATACACAGAAACTGTTACTGTATCGCGCTTAGAGGCA
>CAYVII010000028.1:0-13120 GCA_964451475.1 uncultured Rickettsiales bacterium | reverse complement strand
GGTTTGGGTTTAAAAGAAGCGGGCGTTGAGCTTGATGAGCGTGGCCGCGTGAAAGTGGACAACCACCTGCAAACGAACATCAAAGGCATTTACGCTATCGGTGACGTTATTGTTGGCCCTATGCTTGCGCATAAAGCGGAAGAGGAAGGTGTTGCAACTGCCGAATATATTGCAGGCCAGAAACCACACGTGAACTATGATGTAATCCCGGGCATTATTTATACTTACCCTGAAGTTGCCTCTGTTGGTAAAACAGAAGAAGAGCTGAAGAAAGAAGCTGTTGAATATAACGTAGGCAAATTCCCGATGATGGCAAATAGCCGTGCGGTTGCCAACGGTTCTGCAGAAGGTTATGTGAAAGTTTTAGCTGATAAGAAAACAGACCGCGTTCTTGGCGTACATATCATTGCACCGGATGCAGGCACTCTTATTGCGGAAGCTGCAATTGCAATGGAATTCAAAGCTTCGGCTGAAGATATTGCACGCACATGCCATGCTCACCCGACAACTTCAGAAGCTGTTAAAGAAGCGGCTCTGGCAGTTGACAAACGCGCAATTCACGCATAATTTCAAGCACTTAAGAATTACTTAACCATTAGGGGCTATATTGCCCCTATGAAAATGCGTGAACAAAAAGACGTAATGGTTACAGAAAGCCGCTTTGCGATGTGGCGCTGCGCTGTTGCGCTGGCATGGATTGACGGCAAGCTTACCAACTCTGAGGCTAATCTTATCCATGACCATTCCGAGCGCCATGCGTTCACGGATGAACAGCATACTCAGCTTGATAATGATATTAAGAACGGCATAAAGCTGGATGAGGTTTTTGACCTTATTACAAATAAACGTGACCGCGCCCACCTGATAAATTTCGGGCGAGTATTGTTCCATATCGATGATGATTTTGCCGAGATAGAACAAAAAGTAATGGCAGAAATAAGTAAAAAACACGCAGAGCTTATCAACCTCCCTAAAATACTTAAGGAGTGCCGCGCGATTGCTGCCAGCAGCTTTGTTGAATACCAGGTTGAATCCCAGCGCAAAGCTAAAGAAGGTGATGATAAGATGGGCTATTTAGGCCGTAAGCTGCTTTCACCTGCGCTTGATTATCTGGACGAAGTAACGGGCTTTTAGTTTTTATATATTCGCACGCGTGCGTTTTAGTCTTTTGCATATATTTGCCTTATGGCTGCCTGCTTGTTAATGCACCAGCCCCATTTGTGACCCCGAGGGGCAAGGGTTTGCTTTTTAAGGGTTCTGCAGAACCTGAGCCTCAGGCAAAGCAAACAGCCATGGCTCATTCTTTTCCAATTCTCTCATACTCATAAGATAATTGTCAAATTAGCGGATGTTTGATAATGCTTAATTAATGAGCAAGAAAAGTAAAAAGGTATTTGTCTTTTCGGATACGCACCTTTTAGGTCGCACTTCTTTTATGTATGAATGCCTGGGTAGAAACCCGGATAAATTTGAGAACTGGAAGCTTAAGAAAAAATTACTGAACAAGCTATTACAGCAAATGAAAGAAGCCGATATTGTTGTTATGAACGGCGATATTTTTGAATTAACTTACAGCATATATCTTTTACAAAAAGATATAAAACCAAAAAAAGCAAAGCATGAAGCAGCAGATGAAGCTTTAAATATGCTAAGAAGCTGGCTAGAAAATGAACTTCAGGGTAAACAAGTATATTTTACCCGTGGAAACCATGAAAATAATGATAGTTTCTGGGATGGCTTAAAAAAACTTGAAGAAGATTTTGACGGCAGGAAGGGCTGCGCAAAATTTATCCGCAAAAAACATTTGAAGAAGTTGGGCAACTGCCTTTTCATCCATGGTGATAAAGAAACAGGTTATAATATTTTAGATAGATGGGAAACTACGCTGGCAGAACACCCAAGCTGTTACAGAGAGCTTGAAATGCTTAACTATGAATGGGAACAAGTATTCCAGAAACAACGAGAAAAAAATTACGACCCGGAAAGTACCTGCCAGCAAATAATAAAATCTATTCAGCAAAATAAAGACATTGCCGAAAAGCACCCTTTCTTACTTGCAGAAATGGATCATATAGTTTTCAGCCATACGCATATTCCCTTCAAAAACCACACTGTTACCGTAAAAGTAAAAAACAGGGACGGTGAGACCATAGAAAAGAAAATAACCTTTCATAATACCGGTGCGGCTACCAACCACGGCAAAGGAGGCTTTATTAATTTTGATATTGAAGAGAAAGAAAACGGAAAACTAGGTAAAGCCAACAATTTTAAATATGCCGACCCTTTTGAAACGGAAAGAAAAGAGGAAACTGCAGGCAGAAGGTTTGGCTAAACAAATTCAAAGCGCATGGCATGAATTTCGTGCTTTGCTACAGAGTTTACGCTGGCGCGAACCGCCCTTTCACGCTCTACCCTGCTTTTGCCCGTAAAGGCATTTGCCGAGATAATAATATGCAAGTGACTGTACTCACCGTGGCCGGCATGGCCCGCATGTTTATAAGATTCGTCTTTCACTTCCACCACCTCAGGCCGGAAGTCTTGCGTTAGGCGCTCTTTTATAGTATCTGGTAACATATGACAGACACCATAATATCAGCTAAAAAAACTTTCAATCTTCCATTTGATATGGATGTTCCCGCGTTCAAGGAACGTACGGAATATGTGCCGGAGCTTGACCCGACATATAAATTTGACCCTGAAATCACCAAAGCTATCCTGGTTGGCTTCACGCATAACCGCCGCGTGCTTATTCAGGGCTACCACGGTACGGGAAAATCCACGCATATTGAACAGGTTGCAGCGCGCCTTAACTGGCCGTGCATACGAGTTAACCTTGACAGCCATATATCGCGCGTTGACCTGATAGGCAAAGACGCCATTGTTTTGAAGGACGGCAAACAGGTTACCGAATTCCAGCCCGGCATTTTGCCATATGCGCTTGAGCGTAATATTGCGCTGGTGTTTGATGAATATGACGCGGGCCGCCCTGAGGTGATGTTCGTGATACAGCGTATACTGGAAGCACAAGGCAAGCTTACACTGCTTGACCAGAACCGCGTTATACATGCGCATAAAGATTTCCGCCTGTTCGCAACTGCCAATACAATCGGCCTTGGTGACAGCAGCGGGCTTTACCACGGTACGCAGCCTATAAACCAGGGGCAGCTTGACCGCTGGAATATTGTGGCACAGCTAAATTACCTTTCTGAAGATGCAGAGGCAGAGATAGTTTTTGCAAAACTTCCGAAATTGAAAGGCAAAGAAAAAGAACAGATAAAAGCCATGATAAATATGGCTAACCTGACACGCCAGGGTTTTATGAAGGGTGACGTTTCCACCGTTATGAGCCCGCGCACTGTTATTTCATGGGCAGAGAACCAGCAGATATTCGGTGACGTGCTGCATAGCTTCAAGCTTACATTCCTGAATAAATGCGATGATGCGGAAAAGCCTATCTTCCTTGAATATTACCAGCGCTGCTTTGGCGAAAGCAATGTTGCCAAGTTGAGCTAGAATGAAACTTTCCGTCCTTAAGATACGGGACTTCCGCACCAGCATGCTTACGCGCATGTTCGTAATGATGTCATGGATCGCGCAGGATGTGATCATCGGCTGGCAGATATATTCTATTACCAAAGACCCGTTCATGCTGGGGCTGGTTGGGCTGGTTGAGGCCGTGCCTGCGCTTGTATGCGCGCTGTTTGCGGGACATATAGTTGATATCAGCAGGCCTTACCGCGTATTGCTTATTTGCATTGGGGTGATGGTGCTTAACTCATATAACCTAATGTGGATAGCGGGCGGGCATGCGGGTGCAACCAATATTGTGCCGTGGTTGTTCTTTGGCGTATTTGTTTCCGGCGTAGCGCGCAGTTTTATTATGCCTGCATCATTTACCATGCTGCCGCAAATAGTGCCGAAGGCGCAAATTCCATCGGCTTCTGCGTTCATGACGGGCAGCATACAAATTGCCACGGTTGCCGCACCTGCAATTGCAGGGCTTGTTTATGGCGGTTATGGCGCAAGTATTGCGTGGTATATACCCAACATATTAATCACCATGGCATTTTTGCTTTACCTGTTTGGCATGAGCGAGCGACCGCGCAACTGGAGAAGTTCTGAAAAGCGCGAGGCGGCGGCAAAAAGCATAAAGGCGGGATGGAAATTCATTTTTACCAACAACGTAATGCTCGCCATCATGGCGCTTGATATGTTTGCCGTGATATTTGGCGGCGCACTTGCCATGCTGCCTGCTTATGCAGACCAGGTATTGCATGTAGGATCGGAAGGGCTGGGCATCTTGCGCGCTGCGCCTGCGGTTGGCGCTATCGGCATTGCGCTTTTCCTTGCGGTGAAACCGTTCAAAACCATAAAGGCAAAATGGCTGCTATGGGTAATTACGGGTTTTGGCATATGCACTATAGGCATCGGGCTTAGCAATATTTTCTGGGTATCATTGTTATTCTTTATATTAAGCGGCGCGTTCGATTCAGTCAGCATGGTAATACGCTCAACGCTTATGCAGTGGCTAACGCCTGATAACATGCGCGGGCGCGTATCATCGGTAAATTCAATGTTCATCATATCTTCAAACCAGATAGGTGCGTTCTGGCAGGGTTCACTTGCAAAAATGGTTGGGCTTGTACCTTCTATCATCATTGGCGGCATTGGCAGCCTTGTGGTGGTTGGGGCAACAATTGTACTTTCACCCAAGCTTAAAAAGCTGGAGGTAAAACCGTAATGGAAAAGAAAGACAATACCGGCATAGGCCGCATCATCCGCGCTTTTGGGCATTCATTGCGCGGAATCAAAGACACTTTCATGAGCGAAGCGGCGTTCAGGCAGGAAGTTTTGCTATGCACTGCTTTGTTTGTTTTAATGTTCTTTATCCAAACCACCATTGCCGAAAGGGCATTACTTATATTCAGTATTTTATTTGTGCTGGTAGTTGAGGTAATAAACACGGCCATAGAGGCGCTGGCCGACAGGATATCAACCGAGAAGCATGATCTGCTTGGCAAAGCTAAAGATGCAGGTTCTGCCGCCGTATTTCTTTCATTAGTGAATTTAGCAGCCGTATGGTGTATAGTCATTTTCAGTTAGTATGAGCGATAAAGAATCCATTGCCGCAACGCTGCGTGCCCTTTCAGGGCAAGGTATTGATGTTGCCTTTACGCAAAGCAATGACCCGCAGCCAAAAATATCGGGCAATACGGTAACGTTGCCTGAAGTGGAAGATATGAACAAAAGCCGCCGCCTTTCTGACGAAGTGGCCGCATATTTAAAATTCCATGACCCCGACCTGCACGAGCGGAACCGCCCCAATAACTCTGAGAAGGCCGAGATATTTGATGAGCTGGAAAATTTACGCACGCAGGTTTTGCTTTCAAAAAAATATCCGGGCGTAAAACATAACATCAATAGCGGAAAGCAGTTTGGTGATGCAACTGCCGATGCGGTGGGCAAAATATTCTGGGAGCGCTCGCTTGACCTGCATACTTCAGAGAAATCTATGCTGGAAAGCTGGATAGAGCTGCATGCGGCCGATAAGTTTGAGCAATTATTCAACACTGCCACCAGCCAGCCTGAATTTGCCAAAGCGGCATCTGATTTTATTGAACTGCTTGCGAATAAGGACAACCCAAAATCTATGCGCAAGGCCGAAGCTGAGCAAAGAAATAACCAGCAGGACCAGCAGCAGGATGAAGAGCGTGAAAATGATGAGGATGATAATGCATCTGAAACACGAAGCGACGACCGCCCGCGCATGAGCGCTGATAAGGCTACAGGCGATACCAGCACCATGAAGGGCAAGATGCAAGAATCAGGCGAGGCAGGCGGGCGTTTGCCTAACTACCAGCTTGAAGATGATTTCCGCTACAAGGTATTTACGCGCCAGTTTGATGAAGTTGTGCATGCAACCCAGCTTGCATCACAGGCAGAGCTTGGCCGCCTGCGCCAGCAGCTTGACCAGAAGGTGGAACAGCTAAAGACAATCACCAACAAACTTGCAACGCGCCTGCAGCGCTTATTACTTGCGCAGCAAAAAAGCTGGTGGGAGCTTGATAAGGATGAAGGTATAGTAGACAGCCACCGCCTTTCACGCCTTGTTGCCAACAGCGACTTCCAGAACATATATAAGGTTTACAAAACGTCAGATTTCAAAGATACGGTTGTAACTTTGCTTATTGATAATAGCGGATCAATGCGCGGACGCCCTATAATGAGTGCTATTACATGCGCCGATATTCTTGCGAAAGTACTTGAGCAGTGCGGCGTAAAGGTAGAGATACTGGGTTTTACCACGGTTGAATGGAAAGGCGGCAGAAGCCGCCAGCTATGGCTTAAACAGGGCGGCCCCAAGAACCCCGGCAGGCTTAATGATTTGCGCCATATAATTTACAAACCGGCCGACAGCCCGTGGAGACGCTCACGCAAGAATCTTGCTCTCGCCCTTAAAGACGGGCTTTTGAAAGAGAATATAGACGGCGAGGCAATCCACTGGGCGGCATCACGCCTGATGCGCAGACCCGAGGCACGCAAGATACTTATGGTGATATCTGACGGCGCGCCGGTTGACGACAGCACGATATCTGCCAATCCATCTAACTATTTAGACAACCACTTGCGTGAAGTGATAAGCGGAGTGGAAGGCGGGCATGCGCTTGAAATGCTGGCAATAGGTATTGGCCATGATGTTGGGCGATATTACAAAAACGCCATAACAATTATGGATATAAATGATTTAGGTGAAACGATAGTAACAAAAATGGAAGAGCTTTTCGGTAAAGCGGCCTGATTACTATTTATGCTTCTTGATAGTTGCGATGATCTCCTCAACCGTATTTTCGCGGTTGAAGTGGGTTATATATTTGCCGTCCTCATCCATGAAATAAATAAGGTCTGAATGCATAACCTGACCTTCGGCTGATTTGCTTTCATAAGCTTTATATGATTTCACAACTTTTTCTATCTGCTCGCGTGAACCTGTAAGGCCAACAAAGTCTTTGTTGAAGTGCAGAAGATATTCCTGAATCACGTCGGGAGTATCATTCTCAGGGTCAACCGTAATAAAGATAACCTTAAGTTCATCGGCGTTAAGGCCAAGCTGCGTGTAAACTTCAGACAGAACCGAAAGTGTTGCGGGGCAGATATCGGGGCAATGCGTAAAGCCAAAGAACACAAGGCTTTTGCTGTGACGGAATGAACGCTCCGTTACTTTTTCATTGAACTGATTTGTAAGAGTAAAGCTTGTTCCGCCAATATCAGCCTCATTCTTATTGACGTATTTGCCTGTTACGTTAGGACCCGGGCCCGCGGGAGTATCATCAGAAAAAAAGTAAAGGTAAACACCAAAACCAAGTGCCACCACCAGAATTAATGTCATGAAATCACGCATAGATCTTCCCTATATCCTTACGGTAAAAACCTTCAGGCCATTTTATTTTTGCTATTTGCGCATATGCTTTATCACGCGCATCATCAAGGCTTTCGCCTAAAGCATTTATGTTAAGCACACGGCCGCCGATATTCACTATCTTGCCATCAAGCTTTGCCGTGCCCGCATGGAATACGTTCACATCTTCAAGTTCTTTAAGGCCTTTTATCACCGTGTTCTTCACATAGTCGTCAGCCGGATAGCCTTTTGCAGCCATAACTATTGTAACTGAATGTTTATCAGAAAATTTTGGCGGTGTTAAACCCAGCATCACATCAATAATATCATTCTCAAGACGCGGCAGGATACTTTGCGTTTCAGGGTCACCCATACGGCAGTTATATTCAATAAGCTTAGGGCCTTGCTTAGTTAGCATAAGACCTGCGAACAGGAATCCTTTATAAGGGTTACCCGTCTTTTTCAGATATTCAAGCGTAGGGTTTATAATTTTATCCATGACCTGTTTTGTCATGGCTGCATCCATCATATCGGCAGGTGAGAAAGTGCCCATACCGCCTGTGTTGGGGCCGGTATTGCCATCACCTACGCGTTTATAATCACATGCTGTGCCGAATTCATAAACAACTTCACCGTTAGTGGCAATGAAGAAACTTGCCTCGCGGCCTTCCATGAATTCTTCTATCAAAACTTCTGCGCCTGCTTTGCCGAATTTGTGGTTCACCAGCATTTCCTCAACAGCTTCCAGCGCTTCTTCAACCGTCATAGCAACAATAACGCCTTTGCCTGCGGCAAGGCCATCGGCCTTTACAACAATAGGTGCGCCGTTATCTGTGATATATTTTTTTGCCGCATCCACATTGATGAAACGCGCAGCTTTTGCAGTAGGTATGCCTGCGCGCATACAGATTTCTTTGGTGAATGCCTTTGATGCTTCAAGCTGCGCACAATACGCGTTAGGACCAAAAACCTGAATGCCGCGCATCTCAAGGAAATCAGAAATACCTGCAACTAACGGAGCTTCGGGACCAACAACAACGAAGTTGATATGTTTGGTGCGGCAGAATTCAACTATCTCATCAAAATCATTTGGTTTGATCTTTACGCAACTTGCAATCTTTTCTATGCCCGGGTTGCCCGGCAGGCAATAAAGCTCTTTGCATTGCGGTGAATTTTTGATTGTCTGGCACAGCGCATGTTCACGCCCGCCTGAGCCGATTACAAGTATATTCATAATGCGTGTAATCTAACCATTTGCGAGTGGTTGTCAATTACCAATCATATTGCGACGCAACTATTTTCCAGTACTTTTCAGGCACTTGCGCAGCAGCTTTGGCGGCATCTTCAATATTTTCGTAAACGGCAAAGCAAGTTGAGCCGGTTCCCGTCATCCTGGCAAATAAATTACCGTTCGTGGATTTTAAAAATTCCAGTATATATGCAATATCGGGTACCAGTTTTATTGCTGCAAACTCAAGGTCATTCTTATGGCCGGTTGGCGTTGTGCTTCCCAATTCAAATTCACGGAAAACATCTGCAGTCGGCAAATTTCTATTAGGGTTCACCAATAACAAAAACCAGTGCGGGCGCGGGCTGGCGTGCGTTACTACCTCCCCTATTCCGCTGAAATGCGCGGTCGAGGTTTTGTTCAAATGCGCGAATAAGCAAACGGGCACATCGGCGCCCAGGCTTAGGCCAATTTCATATAATTTTTTTTCGGGCGTGTTTAGCTGCCAAAGTTTATTGAGGGCTACCAGAGTTGCAGCAGCATCGGAGCTGCCGCCACCGAGGCCGCCGCCCATTGGGATAGCTTTTTTCAAAGTTATCTTTGCGCCTTTGCTTGGGTGAAGCGTGCGGGCGGCTTTTAGTATTATGTTATTTTCTATTGATGAATTTATTGTGAGATCGTCTGATATTTCAAATTCAAGCTCATCGCATAAATTTAAAAAAAGCACATCGGATTCCAGCTCATGGTAGCCAAAATATTTACCACTTGGGCGTTTGCCCGTAACTTCTAAGGATAAATTGAGTTTTGCCGGTGCTTGTATTTTCATCATGCCCCACTATATATCCTGTTATGGAACATAAAAACCCAAATATTTGGTACGGTACAACAATTGTGTGCGTTCGTAAGAACGACAAGGTGGTTGTAGCGGGTGACGGTCAGGTAAGCCTTGGCCACACCGTTGTAAAACCTAACGCAAAAAAAGTGCGCCGTATCGGTGACGGAAATATTATTGCAGGCTTTGCAGGTGCAACTGCCGATGCATTTACATTATTTGAACGCCTTGAGGCAAAACTTGAACGCCACCCCGGCCAGCTTATGCGCGCATGCGTTGAGCTTGCCAAAGACTGGCGTATGGATAAGTACCTGCGCCGACTAGAGGCAATGATGATTGTGGCCGATAAAGATGTTTCACTTACGCTTACAGGTAACGGAGACGTGCTTGAACCTGCCGACGGAATCATCGGCATCGGCAGTGGTGGCAACTATGCATTAGCCGCAGCCAGAGCGCTTTATGACCAGCCGTTAGAGGCACGCGAAATTGCAGAGAAGGCAATGAAGATCGCTGCCGATATATGCATTTACACAAATAATAATCTTACTGTTGAAGAAATAAAATAATGATCAAAGAAGTATCACCACTTACTCCAAAAGAAATAGTATCAGAACTGGATAAACATATTGTTGGTCAGGCCGACGCTAAAAAAGCCGTGGCAATCGCCCTTAGAAACCGCTGGAGACGCCAGCAGGTTGAAGAGAATTTGCGCGAAGAAATAGTGCCGAAAAACATACTTATGATCGGCTCTACGGGTGTTGGTAAAACCGAGATAGCACGCAGGTTGGCAAAGCTTGCGCAGGCGCCTTTCATTAAAGTTGAGGCAACCAAATTCACTGAAGTCGGTTATGTTGGGCGTGACGTTGAATCAATCATTCGTGACCTTACGGAAATTGGCATTCAACAGGTAAAAGAAGCTTTGAAAACTCAGAATGAAAGCAAGGCAAAAGAAAGCGCTAAAGCGCGAATCATCAACGCTCTGGTTGGTGAAACCTCGACCGAAGAAACTAAAAACCGTTTCACGGAAAAGCTGAATAACGGTGAACTGGAAGATAAAGAAATTGAAATTTCTGTGAATGACAACCCATCAAACAATATGCCGAGCTTTGATATTCCGGGCATGCCGGGAAGCCAGGTTGGCATTGGCATAATGAATCTGGGCGACCTGTTCGGTAAAATGGGAACCAAAACAAAAACCAAAAAAATGACAGTTGCAGAAGCGCGCAAAGTTGCGCTGAATGAAGAGCTGGAAAAACTGACAGACAATGACAAAGTGACTGAAAGTGCAGTAAAGCTTGTTGAGAATAACGGTATAGTGTTCCTTGACGAGATCGATAAAATTGCCAGCCGCGGTGACCGTGGCGGTGAAGTAAGCCGTGAGGGTGTTCAGCGTGATCTGCTGCCGCTTATTGAAGGCACTATCGTTTCAACCAAATACGGTAATGTGAAAACAGACCATATCTTGTTCATTACTTCAGGTGCTTTCCATGTTGCAAAACCATCTGACCTCTTGCCTGAACTGCAAGGCCGCCTGCCTATCCGCGTTGAGCTTAAGCCGCTTACGCAGGATGATATGGTGCGTATTTTGAAAGAGCCGGAAGCTAGCCTGCTGAAGCAATATAAAGCGCTGATGCTGACCGAAGGCGTTGATGTGGAAATCACGGAAGATGCGGTTTTACATATTGCGAAAATGGCAACCGATATCAATGCGAACGTGGAAAATATCGGCGCGCGCCGGTTGCACACGATACTTGAAAAGCTGATGGAAGAAATATCATTCACTGCCCCTGACCTTAAGGGACAGAAGATAGTGATAGATAAAACTTATGTTGATAAATCACTTTCTGAAGTGACTAAAACCACCGACATTTCCAAGTTTATTTTATAAGCTGCAAGCTGCGCGAGTAATGCACCATAATTATGATGCCAAATAAAGGCGCAACAAGGTTTATGCCCGGAACGCTGCTTATGAAAAGCAGTAATGCACCGTAAAGTTTTATGGTAAGGCCGTTCTTTTCCCATAATTGTTTTGCGCCGGCTTGCGTGTGGTAACGCGTTGCAGCAAGCATGAACAAACCTTTGCCGACCAACCATGAGTTAAGCAGGTAATAAACAAAGATATTAAGTACCGGAATTGCATAAACGGGCAGCAGCACTAAATTGAATATTATGCCCTGCACTAAAAAGATCATCTCTTTTACCCATGGGTAGCCGTTAACATCGTCCTGAAGGTTATATTCATTTTCTTCTATTATCATCGCCGCTTTATCTTCAAACAGTGAGGCAATGGCAGGGACGGTGACGGGGAATAAGAGCCATGAAATTATAATGGCAGCCAGAAGGCCAGAGTTTTCAATGATCTTTTCCACCCAGATAATATCTGTAAAACGATAAACGCTAAGCAGGTGGTCAGCCAGCCAGACGAAGCCCAGTAAAATGAACAAAGTAGCCACCATGCTTGCCAGCATTAGCCACCATATGGCCGCATGGCGCATAGAAGCCATTGATTTTAATATAATTGAACTCATTCATCATAGTTTAGCCGTTTGGTAACATTACTGAAATAAAAATCTACTATAATCAGCTTATTATGGTTGTTTCCGTTAATAAACCTTTTGCCTTTCAAGGCTTTCTCTTTTCCCGCGAGGGTGACGCTGTAACCATAACTTCACCTACCCTAAGTGAGCCTATAAAAATATTCGGCCAGAATTCGCACATTAACTTAGGACCTGACGAAAAAGGCTTTACAAGACAATTCTATTTCACTGAAAACGGCAATATATCATATAGCAGTACCAAGCCTTCCCCGCACAACCCGCTTGATAGCCGCAGCTTTAGCTCCGATTCATCATTCTACACCATAAAGCCTGATGGAAATTACGAAGGCAATATGGGTATGTATACACAAGTATACGGTAACGTGCATGGCTTCACAAAAGATGCTTCCGCGCAACAACTGGCATTTCTGGAGCAGAATTTTGACAGGATAAAAACATCGGAAAAAGATAAGTACGGTAACAGTGTAACCACTTTCAGAAGTAAAGTACAAGACACTCCCCCCGGCGATCTTTCTGTTCCGCCAACGGTAATGGCTGTTTCTTTTGATAAGGACGGCAATATACAAAGTATGCAGCGTATTGTTGTTACCGCTGAAGAGAAACAGGACGAAACACCGGGAGCACCTAAACGGGCAGTATTTGTTGAGGGAACTCTTATTCCTTTAGACGAGGATATAGAAAAAGCGGCAGAACGAGGCGCGCAACAACTTATTACCGAAGGTGCTGCTAACGGAGCGGCAGAAGAAGAGCTTTCTGATCAAGATAAAGATTTTGCGCTGGAGCAGTTTGAACAAACTCCTGACCCAGAGTCATTGCCTGACGCAGAGCAGAAAGAGAGCCAGGAAAATTTAGACAGGCAAAGAGAAGAAACAAGGAAAGCGCAGGAAGAAGAAAGTACGGCGCGTAAAAATACTCAGGCTCAAAAACAAAAAGCTGAAGCCGCACAGCAAGCTGCGGCACAGGCGCAGCAACAGGCAGAAGAAGCAAAGCAAGCTGCCGCCGAAGCGCAGGCTAAACTTAACGATACACAGAAACAGTTAGAACAAACACAGAGAACAGCCGGCGATCTTGAGAAGAAAACCAAGGAAGAACAGGAAAAAGCCGCA
>CAYVII010000027.1:0-13193 GCA_964451475.1 uncultured Rickettsiales bacterium | reverse complement strand
ATTATTGATATCAGCCTTGTGATCGGCGGCCAGAACGGCGTCGGTGAAGGCTGGCGTATGCTTATGGAATGCCTTGCGGTTGGCCGCGGCATTTCACTTCCTTCCACATCATCCGGCGGCGGTAAACTTGTTAGCCGTGTAGTTTCCGACTACTCAATGGTGCGTAAGCAATTTGGTATGTCTATCGGTAAGTTTGAGGCAATTGAAGAGCCGCTGGCGCGTATTGCCGGTTATACATACATGATAGAAGCTATGCGTAAATTTGTTGCAGGAGCGGTTAACCGCGGCGGCAAACCTGCCGTTACAAACGCTATTGCAAAATATCATGCGACAGAAAAATTCCGCGAGATAATCAATGACGGTATGGATGTGCTTGCAGGCGCCGCAATCATCCGCGGCCCGCGCAACCTGCTTGCGCATGCTTATATGGGCGTGCCGGTCGGTATTACGGTGGAAGGCGCTAATATCATGACGCGTGGTCTTATAATGTTTGGTCAGGGCGCTGTGCGTTGCCACCCTTATTCTTATAATGAAATGCGCGCGTTAATGGATAATGACCTTGATGCGTTCGATAAAAATTTCTGGTCACACGCAGGCCATTTAATAAAAAACACGTGCCGCTCTACCCTGCTTTGCCTGACGCGCGGTTACATTCATATGCCATCTGGCGGTTCATCACTTACTCGTAAGTATGAGCGCAAACTTGCATGGGGTTCAGCTAAATTCGCAATGATGGCAGACGTTGCACTTGCATTGTTCGGAGAGTCTGTAAAACGCCGCGAAACTATTAACGGACGTTTTGGCGATATGCTTTCTTACATGCTAATGGCGGTTTGTATTTTAAGGCGCTATGAGGCTGAAGGCTGCAGGCCTGAAGATAAAGTATGCGTTGAATGGGGCATGAAATACTGCCTTGCCAAAACCAATGCTTCACTTATCAGCCTGTTTGAAAATATCCATCCGGTATTCAAATATGTGTTTGCGCCGCTGGCGCGTATCAACCCAATTGGTATTATGCCTTCAGACAAACTTGGCCAGAAGCTTGCGGTAAACCTTCTTACCAATAATGACTTCCGCGATAATCTTACAGACGGCGTATTCCTGCCTGAAGATGAGAATGATGCGCTTGGCAGGTTAGAAGCGGCGCGTGATTCTGTTGTTAAGGCAGAAGGTATAATGTCACGCATCAAAGCAGCGGTAAAAAGCGGCAACCTTCCTAAGGGACGCCCTGATGAGCTTACAGATGCTGCGCTTAGAGCAAATATCATTACGGCCGAGGAATTCAACTTTTTAAGCGGCGCAAAAGCGCTCTGGCTGGATGCTATTATGGTAGATGCTTTCGAGATCGAAGATTACTTAAGCTACAAAATGAAAAACAGCGTTTAGTAAAAGGCGCTGCTTTTACCTTAGCAATTCAATTTATTGTAGAATTTTAAGAAAATAGCCGTTATCTTTTCTATTAAACAGAGAAGGTTAACCATATGTATTCAAAAATTCTATGCGCAAGCGCAATTGCGCTTTGTTCTACTGCCGCAATTGCATCTGAGTCTAAATGGACACCAACATTTGAACTTGAAGGCAGAGTGAATGATGACCGTTCACTGGCATCACCGAAATTTTTGATACCTATCATGCAGGATGAGACCAGCATGTTCTTTACAGATATACGCACACGTATTGATGATAATAACTCTGAAGAATATAACGTTGGTCTTGGCTACCGCCAGATGAAAGGCGGCTGGATATATGGCGGTTATGTATTTGCAGATTATCTTAGCAGCGCAAACAACTTTGGTTACTGGCAAGGTACTGCAGGCGTTGAGATGCTTTCAGAAATATGGGACTTAAGGATAAACGGCTATTTGCCTGAAACTGAAGTTAACAGCCTTGGCGGCGGCGGTGGCGGCGGCCTAATTATTGATGGCGGCGGCAATTTTGGTATTGCAGGCGGCGGCACAAGCGAGCGTGCCCTTCCGGGTGTTGATGCTGAAGTTGGCTATAAACTTCCTATTGATCAAATTGACCTGCGCGTATTTGGCGGCGCTTATTATTTTGATGCCGAAGATTTTGAATCAGTTGCTGGCCCTAAAGCGCGTGTTGAGCTTACGCTTAACGAAGATAACACAAACTTCATTGGCAACGGTATTGAATTCACCTTGGGTGCGCAGTACCAAAATGATGATGAGCGTGAGAACACGCTTACGGCACTTGCGCAATTCCGTGTGCCTTTTGGCCAGGCAGAAAACCGCAGCAAGCTTACCCCTCTTGAAAAACGCATGACCAACTTCATTGAGCGTGACGTTGACATCGTTACCGGTTCAGGCGAAAGCGGCGGCGGCACAACAGAAGCCGCAACGGTTGAGATCAACGGCCAGTCATTTACTAAAGCAGACCTTATAGTCAATGCCGGAACGGCTAATATAGCCGGAGATATTTTGGGCGCGGGTAACTCCTCACTTGTTATATTTGACGGCGTTCTGGGTGAAATAGATTCAGCGATTGATTACATTGAACCAAGGGACGGCCAGTATCTTATTGGTGCAGGCACTATGGTGAATGTTACCGGCAACAGCAGCGGCCGCATATTTACAGATGCAATCCCCGGTGTGCGCCCGGCAGTTACAAGCCTGACCACAGGCGTATTCGTACTTGATAGCGAACAGGATGTTGTAATAAAAGGCATTGATATCAACGCGCGTGATGCAGGTATATTGCTTACAGGCGGTGATACTTTCAACGTGCTTATTGATGATGTGAACATTGTTGGCCGCGGCGGCCCAAGCACAAATGACGGTATTGAGATATCATTAGCGGCAAGTGATATAACAATCCAGAATTCTACCATCACCGATGCAGGTGTTCACGGTATTGAGATACGCAATAACTCAACAGGTATTACACTTGATAACATCACCCTGTCTGATATCGGAAATCATGGTATAAGCATAACCAGCAACGTTAACGCCGATGTAACCTCAACAGATATAACTATAAGTAATACCACAGGTTCAGGTGTTAATACGAACAGCTCAAATAACATTGATCTGGACGGCTTTACAATTAGCAGCACATCAGCTGATGCAGTTGTTATAAATAATGTGGATAACAGCAGTTTCAATAACTTCACATTCAACATAAACGGCGTTGACGGGTTTGATATTGATGACAGTGACGGCCTGACCATAAACACCCCTGCCTTTACCGCACCCGGCGGTTATCTTTATGACCTGAATAACGTTACGAACAGCACAGGTAGCGGTGGCAGCCTTGCAGCGTTAGGCTTCTGCCGTGCGGCAACAGGTACTAACACAGGCACATCATTCACTATGGCCGGCGGCATTGTTCACTGCCCTTAATTGGCCAGTAGAAGTATAATGAAAACAACCTGAATGGCAGCTACAAAATATAGCTTCAGCATAAAACCGCCTTTGCTTGTTTTGTGCCTGAATTTCTTGCAGGCGTAAAATGCCGCAGGTGTTCCACCAAACATTGCCAGCCTTATAAGAGTGCGTTCCGATGTGCGCCATACTTTAAAGCGTGATGCGTGCTTATCATACCCGTATTCACGGTAAGTAAGCCAGTTGATACCGGCCAGATATACAAGTAATATCAGCCAGCCCATTATTGCGCCGTCCAGCCGCCATCAACGCTAATATGCGTGCCTGTAATACTGCGTGCCAAGTCACCGCTTAAAAATACTGCCAGCGCGCCAAGTTCTTCTACCGTCACAAATTCCTTGTTGGGGTGTTTTTCGCCAACCAGCTTTAGTTTTTCATCATCAAAGCTTGTGCCGTTCTCTTTACTGCGTTTTTCAATCTGCATCCTTACAAGGTCAGTTAAAACCCAGCCCGGACAGATTGCGTTGCAGGTAATACCGTATGTTGCCGTTTCAAGCGCTACAACTTTAGTTAGCCCTACAACCGCGTGCTTGGCTGCCACGTATGCGCTTTTTTGCGCCGATGCCACCAGCCCATGAGCAGAAGCAACGTTTATAATACGGCCGCTTTTACGCGCCTTCATTTGCGGCAGAACCGCTTTAATTGCATGAAATACCGATGACTGGTTGATTGCAATGATTGCATCCCATTTTGCCTGCGGAAAGTTTTCAACAAGATCAACATGCTGGATGCCTGCGTTATTCACCAGTATATCTACCTGCCCCGCTTCCTCCACCATACGCGCAATTTGCTCGGGCTTTGTCATGTCGGCGTTTGAATATGAGGCTTTCACCTTAAAATCAGCTTCAATGGCTTTGCGTGTCTTTTCAATTTCCGCAGCATCGCCAAAGCCATTCAGAACTATATTTGCACCTGCACCTGCAAGGCTGCGGGCAATGCCCAAACCTATGCCGCTGGTTGAACCTGTAATTATTGCCGTTTTGTTTTTCAGTGTCATAATTAATTTAGCCCTTTCCCTGATTTTCTAAATATATGAAAAATTATTGCATGTAAAATTCCCGGCAAAGATCCCCAATCTAATAATAAAGCCAGATAAAACCATTTTGCATCTTCCTGACTGAAACAGACATTCCCGCCAATTATAATCAACCCAGCGCCTAATAAAGGAATCCAGCTACCAGGTTTATCTTTCTTAATAAGCCCTTTGTAAAAGCACAGCCAATTCATTGCGCTTACATATGTGCCCAACAAAATAAATATTGCGCCGATAACAACTAGCATATCAACTCCTTACTTTTACATAGCTGCCAGGCGCATCTTCAATTGATTTGCCAATTTTGCGTGCGGGCACTTTTTTGCCTGAATATTTTTCTGCCCATTTTTTCCAGTTCACCCACCAGCTGCCGGCTTCTTCAACGGCGGTTTTCATCCATTCATCTGCAGATTTGCCAACATGGTCATTTATCCAGTGCGGGTATTTAGAATTTTTCGGCGGATTAACAACGCCTGCTATATGGCCGCTATCTGCCAGCGTGAAACATGCATCCTTAAACATTTTTGCGCCTGCAAAAGTAGATTTCCACGGAGCGATATGATCTTTTGCAGTTGAAAGGAAATAAGACGGAGTATCTATTTTGCTAAGGTCAATATCAACGCCCAGCAGCTTTAGCTTTTTATGTGCCAGATTATTGTTCAGGTACATATTACGCAGGTAAAAACTATGCATCTTCGCAGGCATGCGCGTTGAATCAGAGTTCCAGTACAGCAGATCAAACGGGAACGGGTCTTTGCCAAGCAAATAATTATTCACCACAAAAGACCATATAAGGTCATTGGCGCGCAGCATAGAGAATGTCATGGCCATTTCCTTGCCTTCTAAAAACCCCTGCTCGCTCATGCGTTTTTCTAAATACTGAACCTGCGGCTCGTCTATAAAAATCCCGAGCTCGCCCGCTTCCTTGAAATCCAGCAATGTTGTAAGAAAGGTTGCAGATTTCACAAGTTTCTCACCCTTAGCTTTCAAATAGGCCAGCATGGTTGCGGTCAGCGTACCGCCAAGGCAGTAGCCGATTATATTCACTTCATCTTCGCCGGTGATCTTCTTAATTTCCCCTATAGCGGCCAGTGGCCCCTCCTGCATGTAATCTGCAAAATCCTTGTCTTTCAGTTTTTCATCAGGGTTTACCCATGACACCATGAACAGCGTGTAGCCATGATCCACCAGCCATTTAACAAAAGAGTTATCGGGGCGAAGATCAGCGATATAATATTTATTTATCCATGCCGGTACGAATAGCAGCGGCGTCTTATAAACTTCCTTGGTGCTTGCTTCGTACTGTATAAGCTGCATCAGGTCATTTTGGAAAACTACCTTGCCCGGCGTGGTGGCAATATTCTTGCCTACTTCAAACGCGCTATAATCTGTTTGGCTGATATTGCCCCTTGCAACATCTTCTGCCAGCCTTTTTAAGCCTTTCACAAGGTTCTCGGCATTAGTTTCCAGCGTGGCGCGTAAAACTTCAGGGTTAGTGGCCAAATAATTGCTTGGCGAAATAGCGTCTATGAACTGGCGGGTATAAAATTCCAGCTTGGCCTTATCTTTTGCATCCATTCCCTTAATGTTTCTGGTCAGGTGTGTCAGCCAGTCGGCATAGGTTAAATAAGCATTACGCATGAAGCGGAAATAAGGGCTATTGGCCCAGTCCTGCCCCTGAAAGCGCCTGTCCCTGATATTATCTTCAGGTTGAGGCTTTTGCTTTAAAAAGCTTTCGGCAGCTTCAACCCAGTCCTGCGACAGCTTTTTATATAGCTTCAGGTTCTCTTCGGCGAACTTTTCCGGCTCATGGGAAAGGCTTTGGAAAGCCTCAAAAAAGGCCATATTGATGTTAAGAGGGTCTATCTGCGGGGGGCGCGGCGGCAGGTTCTTCACATAATTCCCAAGAATATCAGTGTAAAGGCTGATACTTTTGGAAAGATTGGCGTAAAATTCGTTCAGATCAATCTTTTTGCTCATATATGCTATTTTTTACTTGCAAAAGTTTTCTATGTAAATAATATCCGCGCCTCTTACCGAGTTTCGCATTAGTTTGTTTGAAACCAATGCAAATTTATTAGACCCCTTCGTCTAGCGGTTAGGACACCACCCTTTCACGGTGGGTGCACGGGTTCGATTCCCGTAGGGGTCGCCATCTTTCAGTTCGCTAGCGTTCGTGGCTGACCGAAAAAACTTATATACTTCAAATGGTTCGCGCGATATAATGTTCACATGAGTTCATGCGAGCAAGGCTACAACCGCACCTTATTAACGGCACAATTGCCAGCATGTTCTCAGCTCAACCAACATGATGCTGACAATGAAATATAACGAACTGACGAACATCACCATTAAGAACGCAAAGCCAAAGGATAAGACATATAAATTATCTGATGGAGGACATCTGCATCTTCTTGTCCACCCCAATGGCAGTAAGCTGTGGAGAATGGGATATAGCTATCATGGCAACAGAAGACAGATCTCTTTAGGCAAATACCCTGTAATATCACTTGCTGAAGCAAGAGACCTAAGCATGGAAGCTAAGAAGCTTCTTGCGCGTGGTATTGACCCTGTACAGAATAGAAAGCAGGATATACTGGATAAGGAATTGGAGTACGAGAATAACTTTGAGGCTATTGCAAGGGAATGGCACAAGGTAAAGGAGCATATGTGGCAACCCAAGCATGGAGCTAACATCTTACGCCGACTGGATGTGTATGTATTCCCTACCCTAGGCAAAAAACCGATCATTGACATAAAACCATATGAGCTGCTGCATGTAATTAAGCCTATTGAAAAGCAAGGCAAGCATGAAATGGCTCACAGGGTAATGCAGACTTGCGGTCAAGTGTTCCGCTTCGCCATAGCCTGCGGCAAGGCAGAGCGTGATATTACCGCAGATCTAAAAGGGGCACTATCACCTGTAAAGAGCGTCGGATTTGAGTATCTGCAAGAGTCAGAGCTACCTAAGTTCCTTACTGAGCTGAACCGATACGAAAGTAACTATAAGGCTGGTCAACTAACCAGATGGGGAATGCAGTTAATAATACTAACTTTCGTGCGCAACAGTGAGCTTCGCCTCGCTAAATGGACTGAGTTTGACTTTGAGAAGAAGCAATGGAAAATACCAGGTGAACGCATGAAGATGAAGGAAGCCCACATAGTGCCATTGTCAGATCAAAGCTTAAACCTTTTCAAAAAGGTCTATGAAGTGACCGGCGATTGTTACAGCGGCTATGTATTCCCCAGCTTCCACAACCCTAGAAAGCCGCTTAGCGATGGTACATTTGCGAAAGTAATTGAACTAATAGGCTATAAAGGCAAAACAACTGTGCATGGCTTCAGGAAGGTTGCTTCAACTATACTGCATGAGAACAGGTTTAAATCTGATGCTATTGAGCGCCAGTTAGCTCACGCTGACCGTGACCAGATCAGAGCCACATATAACTACGCTCAATACTTGCAAGAACGCACAGAAATGATGCAATGGTATGCAGATTATCTAACTAAAGCAGGTATGAAGGTGTAACTTTCAGATTTAATAGTATCTAAAAACAATTCGGAGCAAAAATGGGATTTCCACAACATGTATTAGAAGTAAAAAGAGATCTGATGGCGTCAAAAGATAGCCGCTTAAGCATGATGAAGAAACTCATGGAGCAAAAAGATAAGGACAACTATAACGAAGTTGGAATATATGAAAAGATGTGGTGTGCGTTACTAAAAGAAGAGGCAAAATATGGTGGGGATGTTGATAATAATTGGGTCTATTCATTCATAGACTCCGTTATAGAAGCAGATACCTTACCCGAACACGCCTACATAAGCGCCATTGACCGAAAAGATCTACTAGATAACATAAAGAAATATACAAGCAGCCTCACACAAATATATAAAACTTATGGTTTCGATGACCCAATAATTACAAATGACGGTCAGTTCTTTCATGGCTTCACTAGTCATAAAGTGCTTGATAATAATATGGGAAGATTTACAGAAATAGAAAAAGCGAAGGTATCTGTTAATGATACGCTGGAATATTTTGCTGAACGTGCGATAGAAGAAATTAATGAGTATTCTCACAAAGGTAAAAAAAGTGAGGATATAAAGGCTATAAGATTTATTCGTTTACTCGCAGAACGAAATTCAGCACGTTATAACGGAGCCACTCTTAATTTAGTTTTAAAAACTGCCATATTCTCTGTTCATGGTGCAGAGTATCAAGATAGCGATATATCAAATATATTAAATAGAACTAAAAAGAAACAAACTAAGTAACAAACAAGTTCAATCTTTCAAACTTATCTTCTGCCTCACTTTGTAATTGATATAAAATTTCTCTGACATTGCAAAGTCACAAAGCCCCTAGGACACTCCATAATCCTTGCAAGAGTAATTCAGCTCTGCAACCAAAAAAGGATTATTATGGAAATATCATTCACTATTAAAGAAGTTTGTACCAAAACAGGCTTCGGAAAAACAAAACTTTACGAGGCGATAAATTCAGGAGAATTACCTGCTAAAAAGTGGGGGTGCAGAACCATTATTCTTGCTGCTGACTTGGAAGCGTTCCTTTCTAACATGGCAAATTATCCAGTTAAAAAGGAGGCAACCCGTGCCTAATATAGAATCTAAAATCAGCATTCTTACTTGCAACCAAAAAGGTAAGAAGGCAGCTAAAAAGTTTCTAAAGCAAGAAGATGGATTAATTAAGAAAATTGATTTCAATGCCGGAACTTTCTTTACCCATGAAGAAGTTTCAGTATCTAACCTTCAGCAGTTGGGCACAGTACTTCAATCCCTATCCAATGAGCCTAGAAGATTTATAATACGTGGCAAAATAAAGGAAGGCATGGGCAATGTTGTAAGGCGCAAATGCCATGAGCCTAATGCAGCATTTGATCCTTGTCCACGACCGTATGTTATGTTGGATATAGACAAGCGAACTTGTCCTGAGTTTTTTAATATAGCTAACAATCCAGAACAAGCTGTTGGGTGGGCAGTAGCAGCTCTGCCTGAGTGCTTTAGAAAAGCAAGCTGCTATTGGCAATTTAGTGCCAGCCAAAATGTTAACTATCAAAGTGATGAAGGGATAAAGCCTACCATATCTTTGCATCTTTGGTTTTGGTTTGACAGAGAAATATCTGATCAGGAGTTAAAGCATTTTTTCAAAGATGATTCTATGATCGACAAAGCTCTATTTTCACCTGTTCAGATTCATTATACTGCGCGTCCGGTCTTTGAAGGCATGGAAGACCCGTTATTAATAAGGAGCGGGATTCTTAAAAAAGAGTACGACATTGTAGTTTTGCCTGCTATCAAAATGCCAGAAAATAATGGCCTTAAGCATAGAACAGTAAATGAACCTACAGTTACTAGCGATAATTGGAACGAAGCTATAGATTTGCTAATTCCATATTATCAGAAAGGCTCTAGAGATAGATTTTGCGGAGCTGTAGCCGGTGCCTTATATCGCAAAGGTTGGAACCCGGAAAATATCGCAAGCTTTATTTATGAACTAGCAGATACCGCTGGAGATGAAGAAGTTAATGAAAGGTATGGCAGCGTTTTCCGTATTTGCGACGCAATTGACAATTCTCGTCCAGCTCAAGGCATACCTGTCTTGAAGGATGAGCTTGGAATCACAAATCTTGAAGCTATTCTGCAGCTTCTTGGGATTGGTAAGCCCGACATAAAAACAGCTATTGTTAACCTTGATGGCACTAAAGATATAGACAGAATAAGAACCGTCATTGAGATGCTTGTTTCTATTCCAGAAACAGAGCAAGCAGCATATATCGACCAAATAAGAAAGGAAACTCAATATTCCAAAAAGGCTCTTAATGAGCTTTTAAAAGAAACCATAGAACTAGCCAATCGCAAACCTCCTGTAGACTTGGTAGAAACTGCAATGGAACTTTGTCTGCAAAAAGTGTTTGGGGGCGGCCGACTATTACTACGCTCTAAAGATGGTCAATATTGGTGTTATAGCGGACGATACTGGGAAACAGAGCCTGAGAATTATATAGATAGTGAATTGCGACCTTATGCAAAGGAAATAGTTGAAGCAAGCGGCAATAATAGAAGTCTAAATTATATAGTCTCTGGCGTTATCAAACTTCTTCCTGGCAGGGTATATAGAAAAAGCAACCCTTTGCACTCTAGAGATACAATACCTTCAGTTATTAACTGCCTTAATGGCGAGTTATGGATTAATGACCAGGGTGATATTTCCTTTGTTCCACATATGCCGGAAAGCTATTTACAACACTGCTTAAATGTTGAATACGACCCGACTGCCTTATCGCCATTATTTAATCAGACTTTGCTAGAAATCTTCGCGAATGCTCAAGACCCAGAAGGTATGGCACGTCATTTTATGGAGTTGGCAGGTTATATCTGCCAACCTTGGCGAAAACTGGCAAAAGTTGTTTTCTTATATGGTCATGGGCGGAATGGTAAAAGTAAACTGATGACTATTGTCCAAAATGTCCTGAGTCATAAAATGGTAATGTCGGATAGAATTAGTGATATTGAAGGCGATGCTTTTAAAATTGGAGCTCTCGATGGCAAACTAATGTTTCTTGATGATGATGTAGATGAAGGCACACTTTTACCAGATGGCTTTCTAAAGAAAATCAGCGAAGAAAAATTGTTAACAGGACAGCATAAATATAAGCCGCCTTTTGAATTTGTTTGCCGTGCACTTCCTGTAATGCTTGGTAACACTTATCCAGCAACCAAAGATCTTTCTGACGGTCTAAGAAGAAGAATGATGATCATTCCATTCTTGAGACAATTCAAAGGAAGCGAGGATAAAAAAGGCTTGTTTGATGAAATTTGGAAGAAGGAAGCTTCTGGCATCCTAAATCAATTCATTGCAGGATTTAAGAGGCTCAGGCAACGAGGTGATTTTGACGAACCTATTGACTGTATTCTAGCTAAGCAAGAGTGGCTGGCACGTTCTAATATATTGCCAGCATTCATTCATGAGCGCTGTGAAGAAGACAAAAACTACTCTCAAGCTCTAGGTAGTTTTTATAAAGAGTTTCAACATTTTTGCGAAGAGAATGGGAATAACAATACATTGACTCAATTGAGGTTTAGTTATCGGTTAGAGAGCTTAGGATATGATGTTAGCACTCTTGGGGGCAAGAAAGTTATTCGGGGGGTTCGTACTGTTACACAGATATGCCAATCACTAGAGAATCAATAATATTGAAAAGGGGGCTTTATTTTATAACAATTTTTGTTTTGAGATTTTTTATAAAAATTTTCAAATATATAAAATGTTTTTCTAAATCAGCCCCCTTTTTATCCCCCCACGTCACATAGCAATGTCTTCTATCTATCTCGCCTGAGCGTAAATCGCATGTTTACTTATGAGTAACTAGTTTTTAAAAATGGAACGCGTTCTATGTGTCGCTATGCATAAAATAAACAAGCCCCCAAGCGACCTCCCTCCCCTTCAAGCGTTTACATGCTATAATGTATTATAATATATTATAATTACGAAATGTGGCGAATTGCAATTTTTTGTGATGTTCGCAAATTCTAATCTGATTATCCAATAGCTATAGTAATTATCATTATCGCTTCTCTCAGGCAGATATTCTACTGAGTATAACAATAATACATGTCCATATGACTAAGCCACTAACCAATCCAAAAAAATAAAACGGAGACATTATTATAGCTGTCACCAAAGCCACAACTAACAAAACAAAAACAACATGATATGCAGCCTTTGGAATAACTACAAAAAAGAATATAAGCAGCAACTCACACTCTTGCTTGAATGAACTATTGTTTCTTAAACTTTCAGGCGTGGCATCTATCCTATTTTTCTTCCACTTCTTATAAGTACTGACCAATCCATAAATTGTTATTACGGCAGCCCCAACAACTAGGTGCTTTTCCATGATACTCCCCTTGCTAAGTTAAACGGCCACCTTGCATTACGCTTGGTGACCGGGGAGTTCAAAAATCGCTAGTGAGCGATTGCATTGGCCTTTAGGCAAGCCTTGGACATACGCCAATGCCTCCCCAGCCATAAGCTAAAGGAGGCACCATTACGGATGATGCCATCCGTCACTAGAGAGGTTTTTGAAATCCCCAGAACGATAATGTATCGCTCCATTTCTGAATTTATTGTGATATACAGTAAAAGTAAACAGCATTAGCGGGTAACTAGCGGAAAAACATACCATCTTCCTTAAAACCGTATTTTCTGGGAGCTAATACATAGGTACTTTTCTATTTGAAACTATTATGGAATTCATGCTGTTTCTTTAAAGCTATAAAATTAAAGAAGAATTTTGTTATAATTATCCCAATACGCCAACATTCATGCTGGCGCTGAAGTAGAACAGCGTACACAAATTGGAGCCATCCGATTCTCTTATTAATTCTAAAGTATTTCTTGGAACATCAAATAGAACCGTTATAAATCAGAATATAACAAGGATTAGCTATGCATATAGAATGTAGAGAACGTACGATTGAGGACTTACTAAAGTCAGATTATTATATAATCCCTAGCTTTCAAAGGCCATATTCGTGGGAACAGCAGCATGTTGATGATTTCTGGGAAGATGTTTTCACTACTGAAGCAGAAAGTTCGCATTTTATTGGCTCAATGGTTATGTACCAAGAGGATAAACAAGTTGCGATAGTTGATGGTCAACAAAGAATGACTACAATTACGATTTTTCTATGCGTCCTCAGAGATAAATTATTAGAGTTAGGCCATGAAGATTTGG
>CAYVII010000026.1:0-13510 GCA_964451475.1 uncultured Rickettsiales bacterium | reverse complement strand
CTGGGATGTAGGAATAAATGACTCTGCCGGCCAACCGCTTTTAACAACAGTAAGCGCAAATTTTCTAGTATTGCTGGCAGATATGGTCGCAGGCAAATATGCGCCAATAGATGTATTGGGCTTTTTCAAACACCCGTTCATAGCGCCGGATATAAAAGCACGTATACGTGAGCTGGAAATAAAGAAATTCCACGGGCCAAGGCTGGAAGAGCTACCTCCATTACCTGCCGAATTCGATGACGCAAAATTCAAACAAATGTTTGAAGAACATAGCGTACGTATGTTGGATATTATAAATGAGCATATGCAACTTGCGGAATCTGTAGCGCCCGCACTATGGGAAAAAGAAGGGACAGAAGTTAAACTTTTCCTTGATGAATTTAAGGCAGAGCTGGATGCAGGTTTTGAGATTGACCCCGTGCTTTACCCTGAACTGCTGCGCCAGATATTACTTACAAAAACCTACCGCCCAAAATACGGCCAGCACCCGCGCGTAAGTATTTTAAGCCCGATTGAAGCCCGTCTGCAAAGCGCGGATCTGGTTATTATAAGCGGAATGAATGAAGGCAGCTTCCCGCAACTTCCGCCTGCCGATAGCTTTATGAACCAGAACATCCGCCGTCAGGCAGGTTTGGACTTGCTGGAAAAACGCATAGGTCAGGCCGCGCATGACTTTGAGCTGCTATCGCACGCACCAAAAATTTTGCTGACACGCAGCCAGAAAGAGGGTGGCTCACCCGCACAAAAATCCCGCTTTTGGCAAAGGTTAGAGGCAATTTCTAAACTAAATGATGCATCACGTTATATAGATTGGGCAAAACAGATAAATGAGCCTGAAAAAATTAAAGCCTTTGAAAGGCCAATGCCCAAACCGCCTGCATCGGCACGCCCTAAAGAACTTTCTGCCACCAAAATTGGTAAGTTACTGCGTGACCCGTACACAATATATGCAGAAAAAGTTTTAGGCCTTTATAAGCTTGATGAAATTGACCGCGAACTGAGTGCTGCCGATTTCGGCAATTTTGTGCATAAAGCTCTTGAGGAATTCTCCCGCAATTATGACGGCAAGCTGGAAACACTGGTAAATTACGGCAAAGAAGCATTCAGGCCGTTTGAGAATTACATAGGCGCACGCTCTTTCTGGTGGGGCAAATTCCTGCGTATAGCTGCAAAATTCATAGAACTGGAGGCAGAACGCAGGCAAGGCCAAAAAATATTCATAGAGCAAAAGCGAGAACTTAAAGTTGGTGGTTTTACCATTAAAGCAATCGCCGATAGGGTAGAGGTGGATGGTGGCTTAAAACTGATAGATTACAAAACAGGCAGAGTTCCCGATAAAAAAGATATTGAACGCGGGCTTGAACCCCAGATGCCAATTGAGGCAATGATATTTGAAAAAGAATATAACGTTACCACTACAGCGCTGGAATATTGGCATTTAAAAGGCGTTGATGAGGTAATTGAAATTAAATCGATCGATCTCGCGCAAATTGAAGCAACGCGCCAGAGCCTGCCTTATATAATTGAAAAACTGACTGACCCCGCAACACCTTTCGTTGCCCGCCCGTGGAGCTATTACGCGCTTAAATATAATGATTATGAGCATTTAGAGCGCATAAAGGAGTGGGCAGAATGAGTACTACCCAGCACATAGCTTCTGACCCAAAAGGTTCTGCAAAAGTATCGGCCAATGCAGGTACAGGCAAAACACACGTACTAACGCGCCGCGTGCTGCGTTTGATGCTGGAAAATGTTCACCCGTCAAAAATACTTTGCTTAACTTACACAAAAGCTGCAGCAGCAGAGATGGTTGAACGTGTTAGCAAGGTCTTGCGTGATTGGGCGGTTTGCGATGATACTGCGCTAAACAAAAGCATAACTGAGCTTAATAACGAGCCTGCAACCGAAAAACAAATGAAACGGGCGTGTGAACTGTTTACGCTAACACTGGAATCAACGCCGCCGCCGCGCATACAAACAATTCACTCATTCTGTCAGGAAATACTGCGCCGTTTCCCGCTGGAAGCCGGCCTGGCCCCGAATTTTGAAGTGATCGATGACCGTACGTCACTTGAAATGATGACAGAGGCAAAATCACGCCTGCTGCTAAAATCTCAAAACGATGCAGATATTATTGCGGCAGTTGATTTCATTACTTCAGGTTCTTCAGAAAAGAAGTTCAATGATATAACAAAAGACATAATCACATCACGCAATCGCATCCGCGAAAGTGCAATTCCCGCAAAACCAAAACATAATGCCGCAGAGATTATGGCAAGCTTTATGCTGCAAAAAAAGAAGGATAATGCGCTGGCGGCACTGGTAAGCGGCCTTACGAATTCAACTAAAGCAACCGATTCAAAACATGCCGCAATGCTAAAAAGCGGCATATATGATGATTATTTTAGCGTATTCGTAACCGACAAAGGTACGCCACGCGCACGTGTTGCTACTACTGAAGTAATGAAGTCAGTTAATGCGGCAGAAGATATTATTGCAAGGCTAACAACAGAAGTTCTGGAACTGAATGAAACAATACTGGAATCACTGACCGCCGAGTTTACCTACTACACATATTTTTTGGCAAAAGGCCTGCTGGAGATTTATGATAACCTGAAAAACAACGGCGGCTGGCTGGATTATAATGACCTGCTTTACTACACCAAAAAGCTACTAACAACTTCAGGCTTTGCCCAATGGGTGCTTTATAAGTTAGATGGCGGCATAGACCATATAATGGTTGATGAAGCACAAGATACCAGTCCCGAACAATGGGAAATAATTACAGCGTTGACGCATGAATTCTATTCAGGCGAAGGCCGCGCAAGCACAGACCGCACCGTGTTTATTGTGGGCGATGAAAAGCAATCTATCTATAGCTTCCAGGGCGCAGAACCGGCAGCCTTTGCAGGCTTTACCAAAAATATAGAAGAGCGCATAAACGCCGCAGGGCAAAAATGGCATAACCTTCCGCTAAATACTTCATACCGCTCAACCGCGCCGGTACTGCAAATTGTTGATGAAGTTTTTGCAGGCCATCTTGCAGCCATTAACCCTGATGCAAAAGATATAACTCACTTAGTGCATAGGGAAGGGCATGCTGGCAGGGTTGAGCTATGGCCAATAATCAAACGGCCGCCAAAGCCTGAACATGATAACTGGCATTTGCCAACAGAACATTACCGTATGGAAAAAGAGCAAACCATGCTGGCAGCTAAAATTGCCGAAACAATAAAAAGCTGGCTAAATGGCGGCAGAAAGCTGGAATCTGAAGGGCGCGATATACGTCCTTCAGATATTCTAATAATCATGCGCCGCCGTGGTGACTTAGCTGATGTCATAATCAAAAAGCTAAAAGAGAAGGGTATTCCGGTTTCAGGCGCAGACAGGCTAAAACTTGGTGAGCATATTGCCGTTGAAGATCTTATTGCGCTTGGTAAATTCCTGCTATTGCCGCAAGATGATTTAAATTTGGCATCATTGCTAAAAAGCCCGCTTTTTGGGGTAGGGGAGCAAGAATTATTTGAGTACTGCCACGGACGAAAGGGTAGTTTGTGGGATAACCTTCCCCCTATTCTGCGTGCTGAAATGACAGGTATTTTCAATAAGGCTGATTACCTTTCGATCTATGAGCTTTATTCATATGTGCTGGATGTTGAGGGCGGCCGTAAAAAATTCATAGGCCGCTTAGGGAATGAAGTGAATGATGTACTTGATGAGTTTTTACAGCTTGCAATGGAATTTGAGCAAAACCACGTGAACTCACTGCAAAAATTCCTGCATTGGTTTGGGTTGTCAGGAACGGAAATTAAGCGCGACATGGAACAAAATCAGGAAGAGGTGCGCGTTATGACCGTTCATGCATCTAAGGGTTTACAGGCGCCGATAGTATTTATTGCAGATAGCACATATTCCGATAACCGCAGCGAATATGGACTTCTATGGAATGAGGAAGGTTTTTTAGCGGCGCAAAACGCGGCAAGCGCAAGCGCTAAATACAAAGCTCTAAAATCAGTAAAAGATACAGAAAATTATAATGAATATCTAAGGTTGCTTTATGTTGCCATGACACGTGCAGCAGACGAGCTTTATATTTGCGGCGCAGAAGGCGATAAGGGTATTAGCGATGAATGCTGGTACAGGGTAATTGAACCTGTAATGGAAAAAACAGCTATAAAAACTGACGATGGGACTTACGTTCTATATAGCCTGCAAACGGCTGCCGCCAAGGCCTATGCCCAGAGTAATGTCAATAAAAAGCCTGGAGCTTTCCCGGCTTTTCTTGTGCAAAAGATAGATGAAAAATTCATAGATATTAAAGATCTGGAACAAAGATTTGATACTAGCGCGGCAAAGCGCGGTAGGCGAATACATAAAGAACTTGAGTATAGCAACCTTTTCCCAGGCTCACTGGCTGAGGTTCCGGTTATAGGTTTTGTAGGGAATGAACTGGTACATGGCAGAATAGACAGGCTAATTATTAAGGAAAATGAGGTGCATATAGTGGATTTCAAAACCACGGAAAATGTACCCCAAATAGTGCCTTCCATATATAAACGCCAACTAGCACAATATGAAGAGCTCGTAAAACTTAGTATACCAGAAAAGAAAACCCGTAAATTTATATACTGGACAGAAAATAACAGGCTGGATGAGGTACTTGACTAACTCTAAACCCAGCTTATATTGAATATTGTAACATTTTAGGAGATACTACCATGGGCGTAACACCGGTTTCAGACAACGAATTTGACAAGGAAGTACTAGGTTCTTCAACACCAGTGCTTGTAGATTTCTGGGCAGAATGGTGCGGCCCTTGTAAGCAGCTTATGCCTGTGATCGAAGAGATTTCCGGTGAACTAAGCAGCCTTAAAGTTACTAAAGTCAACATTGACCAGAACCCTGAATCACCGCAAAAATACGGCGTTCGCGGCATCCCGACACTTATCATCTTCAAAGACGGTAAACCTATAGGTACTAAAGTTGGCGCACTTCCAAAATCTAAACTGATCGAATGGATCAACTCGGTTGTTGCAGCTTAATAACCAGTGAGTATTGATTTCACCGTTGGAGCAGAACTTGAATTTTACCTTCTGACACCGGAGGGTGAAAGCATAGCCAATCTCTCCAGCGGTAAATTTCCACAAAAAAGATATGCTGTTTCTGTTGATTACGCAGAAAATCTAAACCTGTTCCTAACGCAAATGGTAACTTACAATATTACCGCTGAATCAGGGCCGGGACAGTATGAAGTACAGTTTGCGCCAACAAATGATATGGCAAAGCTGGCAGACCAGATAAATGAGTTCAAGGAAGCTGCTATACTTGCCGCCGGCCGTTGCGGTTTACTTTTAAGCTTTGATGCAAAACCGCTTGCAGGCCATGCGGGAAATAGCCTGCATATACATTTTTCCTCAGAATTATTTGATCCGTGGGGTTTAGTTGCAAACAGCGGCGTTGTGAAAATGAAGCGCGATGCTGATAATGATTTTGTACTGTGGGCAATTGGCGGCATGCTGCAAAAACTACCGGAAGACGTAAAAATATTTATTCCGACGACAGAGTCGCGCCGCCGCATAGAGCCATGGCTTAACGCGCCGACTAAAATTTGCTGGGGACGCAATAACCGTTCAACGGCACTGCGCATACCTGACGGTAAACCAAAACGTATAGAGCACAGGGTAAGCGGGGCAGATGCTGATGCAGGCAAAGTAATTGAAGCGATCATAAGCGCAGCCATATATGGAATTGAGAATAAAATTATGCCTGACGAACCGATATTCGGTAACGCATGGGAAGATAAATATATCCGCCCGAGTATTTTGAACTAAGCCAAAGCCGCAGAAACAAAGGCGGAGGAGTTATACTATAGTATATAAATATAGATACATCTAAATCGCATAATTATTATTATGGAAAATAGCGTAGGTTGTATTTACAGGATAAAGGGCAAACTAATTTCAAGCCAGCTTAAGCGTTCGCCTTAGCTACAATATCCTTAATTTCGTCAGAGCTATTATTGGCCACAACAAATCTTTCTTCGCGTACAAGCAAATTACTAAGGAACTTTGGCAACGCTGGGTGAATTCCTGTGGAAGCTTTTACGGCATCAGGAAATTTCGCCGGATGCGCTGTTGCTAATGTAATTACATCATTATACGGCTTCGCCGCAGCAATTCCTGTTGCCGTGTGTGGATCGGGTACGTAGCCACTTTGCTTATACGTTTCAGTAATCACCTTTGCAGTCACAACATCATCGGCAGCATTAGATGCAAATATCTTGCGGATATCAGCCAGAACGCCATCCTCAACCTTAAATTCAGAATCATCTTTTAATTTTTTGATTTTATTAGATATTAAGGACGCGTCACGATTGTGATATTCAAACAACAATCTTTCGAAGTTGCTTGATATCTGGATATCCATACTTGGGCTAAGCGTATGGAAAACCTGCTCTTTTTTGTAAGAGCCAGTCTTGATGAAACGGTCTAATATATCATTTTTGTTCGTTGCGATTATTAGTTTTTCTACAGGCAGACCCATTTGCATAGCTATCCAGCCTGCAAGAATATCGCCAAAGTTACCCGTGGGCACTGAATAGCTCATAGGTTTGTCAAATTTTAGGCCAGCATAGAAATAATAAACAACCTGCGCGACAATGCGCGCCCAGTTGATAGAGTTAACTGCGCTTAAAGAATATTTATTTTTGAATTCCGCTTCTTCAAATATTGCCTTCACAATATTCTGGCAGTCGTCAAAATTCCCATTAACTGCGATGTTATGAACATTAGTCGCAAGTATGGTTGTCATTTGCTTGCGTTGCACTTCAGAAACTTTTCCGTGCGGATGCAGAATGAAAACATTAACGTTATCTATTCCCGCACAGCCAGCAATTGCCGCTGAACCGGTATCACCGCTTGTTGCACCAAGGATATTTATTTTTTTACCGAAATGCTTGAATACGCGGCCAAGGAATTGCAGTGCAAAATCTTTAAAGGCCAAAGTAGGGCCGTGGAACAGCTCAAGGATATATTGCCCCTGCCCCATATCTTTTATTGGCGCGATGTCTTTATGAGCAAATATCTCTTCTGAATACACCTCGGTTAAAATTGCCTTAAGTTCAGTATCGGGAATATCACCGTCTACAAACGGGCTGATAACTTTGAACGCAAGCTCTGAATATGAAAGTCCGCGCAGTTTTTCTATATCAAGCTTCGGGTATGTTTCAGGCACAAAAAGGCCACCGTCTGAGCCAAGCCCTTTTAGAACAACTTCTTTAAAACCGGAGGCGCTATCCCCTCCCCTCGTGCTTATGTATTTCATGAGGAGGTTTATATATAATGCACGCGCTTATTGCAAATTACTTGTGTCTTTTGCCGCCGCTATGGCCGCCATCATGTATCGGCGGCGCACTCAGGTCATAAACAACCCTGCCCTGCAGAACATCTTCAACGCGTATACCGGCCGCAGCAAGCGCGTTCATATCACGCCCATGGCCTTTCTCCAGGCCTTTCTGGATATCTTTTGCAGTAAGGTCACCATCACCGCGACGCCAGAAACCGGCACCGTCAAAATGCTCACGAAGTATCTCACCAACCGCACGGTCTTGTGCAGCTGTAAGCCTTAGAACTTGCGGCTGTGCATCGTACATCTGGCCACCACGAAGGTTGTGCGCGGCTTCACGCGCTTTTTCGTGCGCACCCTGCTGGTAACCGCCACGGTTATCTTGCAGGTTCTGGTCATGGTAAACACGTCCAAGATCAACGCCCTGACTTTGCAGGAATGCTTTTTCATTACGTGAAAGTCTTGCAAGTTCCTGCGGGGTAACAACACCGTCAGGTTTATTAAACCAGCCTTTGCCGTCAGCTTTTGCCATAAGCATTTCTGCCTGATCTGCAGCTGAAGGTCGGCCCGCTCCATTCATAGCTCTATGGGCAGACTCATGGAACACACGCGGGTTGATGCCATCATAACCGTTGCCCATAGGCTGAACCGCCTGCGGGAAGTTTTGTGCAACCATGCCAAACTCCTGCGGAGTGAACGGAGAACCCGCCGGAGCTGTAGGCATTCCAAGCGCTCGCATAGTGCCGCGGATACGCTCGGTTGAACCGTTAGGGTTTATGCTGCCGTCTTCACGAAGTGACTGCGCGCCGATACCTGCACGCTCAGAAGGGCCGTTATACGGAGGTATAGGGGCATTTGCAAAAGGATCAAATCCACGGCTCTGGAAGTAGTCACGGAATGCTAACTTCATCTCACCCTGATCAATTGCGCCGTCACGGTTTTTATCTGATTGTACAAGGATTGGCATAGCTTTATCGAATGCCTTATTCAGCATACCGCTTATAGCTTCACGCGTGATTGGCAACCTTTTTTCATTTGCCAGCATGTTTTCTATCTCTCCCGGCGGAACCCATGGCATATGTCCTTCTCTCTGCGCACGCTCAAGAGCTGATTTTACTTCATTTCTGTCAATAACATTGTCGCGGTTAGTATCATATTGCATGATAACATCGGTACATCTTGCAACAAGTTCAGGCCTTGCCTGGTTCAGCGCCTGAATATTTAACTTGCCCTGCGCATCGATGAATCTACTAGTATCCAGACCTGCGAACGGGTTTGCTTCTGACTTAGGGCCGTTGATTGTTGGCGGAGTATATCTGCCACCCGGTGCGGGTAGATTTGGCATAGCCAAAGGTTCAGTCTGCTTTTTAGAAGCGTTGCCCTGCGCGGCAGTTGCGGGCGGATATGCGGGAGATTTTGGAGGCACTGGCGCAGAAGGAGCTAGGCTACCGGATTTGCCTGCATCAGAGCCTGTTTCCGGCTCTAACGGGATTTTATCTGTAGTCGGCAAGTTAGAGGGAGGAAGTTTTGGTTTAGCAGGCTTATAACTTGCTTTTGCCCATGTATTTATATCTTTAAGCTCTGACGGAAGTTCATGCTCTGCAAGAAGCTTTTCTTCGCCTTCATCAAACCATACGCCGCTTTCACCGGTAAAAGTATATGCGTTCTCGCCCACAACGGCAGAGAATGAGCGTTTTGTTGAAATAAGGTTTTTTACCGCAGCTTCATTCAACTGGTCTGTCCTTGCGGTTACAATTGAAAGACTTTTGTATGTAACACTGTCTTTAGTTATGACTTCAACATCTGCCGCAGTGAATTTAGAGTGCGCAACGTTTATAGATTGAATGATATTTTTATTCTTAAATCCATTCAATGACGAGATGTCATGGTTAGAAGCGAATGTAACCGTATTAACAGGCTTGCTTTCAGCGTCTGTTACGTCTTTTGCGACCGGTGTAAAACCTGCGGTCTTTTTAGCTTCAAGGGTCGCCGCAAGATTTTCAAGCTCTTTAGTTTGCTCGCCTGCTGCTTTTTTCTTTTCTATGGTATTGCGTACATTGGCAATATCGGCTTCAGTTATTGAAGCTCCGCTTTCAAGAAGCATTTTTGCTATTTCTTCACGCTTGAACTGCAATGCGTTCATTACAGGTGTGAACTGGTCTTCTTCAGTTTGGCCTGCCCAACCTTTATCATCCGGCTTGTTTATTGTTTCCAGTCCTTTCTTGGTTGCAAGCAAGCCTTTTACGGCTGCCGTGTTACCGTTACGGGCAGCAGCGTTCAGAGAAGTTACACCGTAATCATCAGGTATTGCCGCAGTTGCCCTTATCTCAGGAGTCGCAAGCAGAGCCTCCATTATCTCTGGTCTAGTAGTATTTGAACCTGATGCGCGGCGAAGAACGGTACCGCCACGGAAATCAGTTTTTGCAACTGTGTCCAGCACTTCTTTTTTCTGAAGAAGTTCATTCACTTTTTCCAGGTTGTTTGCTGCAACTGCAGCCATCAGCTCTGTTTCACCCTGACTTTTTTTTTGCGGGGTCAGATTCAGTGCTGGGCTGAGAAAGAGGGACTTTCGAAGGTGATACACCCCTTGTTCCGAATGAAAGCGGGCTAATTGCCAGATCTTTTCTTGAAGAGTCCTTAAATACTTTTACTTCTTCGGCAGGGATATTTTTTTGAGACTCTAAAGGAACACGGAATGTTTTTCCTGTCTCAGGGCATTTCATTTGCTCGCCAAGATAGCATTCGCTAACGTCAATAGGCTGCACCCTGTCAGTAATGAATGGTGATCTTACAATATTAGGGCGCTTATCGATCCACTCTGCCATCTTAGGCTGAGATAAAGAACCTGCCTTTGCAGTGGCTTTTTCATGGCGCTCTTTCTCTTCCGTACTTTCTTTTTCTTCTACATCTTCTTTTTTTTCAGGATTTTTTTGTTCTACAGGAATAGTAAAAGTTTCTGTGATTATTGAGAAAGCATTTTCTTTAGCGGTTGCGCTAAGCGAATTAACAAAATGTACAAGGTCGGAAAGTTCGGTATTGTCTTTGTCTTTGATTGCAATAAGTGCTTCTTTAACATTAGCGTCAGTTACATCGATCCCAGATACTATGGTTAATACAGAATAAAATTCAGCCTGCCTGTTACCAAGCTCTTTCACTGTATTTTCATCTGTAAGGTCCTGCTCTGCCATACCGGCCAAAAACTCACCTAACTTAATATCTTTACTCATATCACAACCTTATTTACTGTCTTATAGCGGGCTTACGAACTTCTTCATTCTCACCTTTAGGAGCAAGATCTTTTAGGCCTTTTGCAACCTGCTGCTGTAGACCTTCCCTATCTTTTTTCTGCGCTTCACTTAACTTATCCCAGTCTTCTTTTGAGGTCACATTAAAAAAGCTTGCATTGCCGTAACCTGCACCTGTTTTTGCATCTATCAGGCCGCCGTCACGGTTACCTGCAACAGCAATACCTTTTCCTTCAGGTGCGCCTATAGGCTCCATGGCTTCAAGTTTATGCTCAAGAGCCTTTTCCAGATCCAAGCGGCTTTTTCTTTCTGAAGATGTAAGTTTTTCCCAGCCGCTTTTTAGCAAGGTTTTAAAGTAGCTTGCATTACCGTAACCTTCATCGGTCACACGGTTAACAAGCGCGCCGTTACGGTTTGCCGGAACCACGTTATTGTCAGTAGGAGCTGACGGCTGACCGCCGCCAAAAAAGCCGCCAATATAAGCCGCCGCCGTAGATAGAATAAGTGCAACGGCCGTACCCAAAGCCCACCACTTACCGCTTGAGGAACTTGTCTGTGAATGAGTTGTAGTCTCAGCGGCCTGAAGATCTAAAGACGCATCATTAAGCGTAAGGTTATTTTCCAGCTCGCCTGCCGGCATTGGAGGAGGTAACTCTTCCTCAGGGAGATCAGTTACCAGATCATCTTCATCACCACCGCCAAAATCAAGATGAGAAAAATCTCCGCGCGCCTCAGCATCTGCGTTTCTTTGATCCTGAGCTGTTTTTTCATGCGCAGCAATGATTGCATTTGTGCGCGCTATCCATAATTGCGGCTCATGCGCATCACCCGCATTCTCTAACCACTCTTGAGAAATTGGCTGCCCCGTAACATGTCCTTTAGGGTATAACCCAACCAGCGCCGCCATTTTACCGTCTTGTGCGTATGGGAAGAACGTACCGTCATCCATTGTTACAGCGCCTAGCTGGACAACACCTTTATTAGTAACGTAAGTATCAGGGAATTGGCCCGAGAATTCATTTCTTTCAATAAGGAAAGCAGCAAATTTTTGCGCCTGCTCTTCTTCGGCTGCATTAATTCCTATCTCGCCGTTTTTAACAAGGGTTGCCCTTTCAAATTGTTCAGCGGTAGCAAGGAAAGTTTGTATCTCCGTAGTTCTTTGAAGAAAGCCGTCGGGGCTAACGATATTTTCGATCTTTACTTCACCAAGACGGCGGTTATGCTCTATAAGCTGACCATCTTTATTTGTAGTTACCAGGTCAAAAACAGCCCTCTCTTCCTTAAACAAAGTCCCCCTGCTACGCTCAACGGTAAGCCTGATATCAAAGTTAGCGGTCTCATGGCCATGGTCATGCTCTGCAAAATAAGTTTGCTTCACGGCACCAAGATCCTGCACAATAACAGGAGTGTCTTTATCATGCCTGAACGTAACATGGTTCAGGAACTGGTTACCGGTTGCAAGGCTTTTTACAGCCGCCGCGTAAGTATCTACGGTATAAGCAGTCTCTCTGCCGCTGGCTGAAGAAACCATATATATAGTTTGCGTTCTTCTTGTAGTAACTAAAACCGTTGTATCAACCGGCGTGCCAATAATTGCAGCATTTGGCGTAGGGCCTACCGGAGGATCTACTCTTTGCGGTAGAGGGGCGGGCGGATCTTGGCTAACTGTAGTATTTGCCTTTGTTTGCTCCGCAGGTTCTTCTTTAGCTGCCAATCTCGCAGATTCTTGTTGTGCAACCTGAGCCGCGCGAGCTTCCGCTGCCTGTTTTGCAGCCTCTTCAGTTGCTAATCTTGCTGCTGCTTTTTCGGCAGCTTTTGTAGCCGCAGCTTCCTTCCTTGCTTCTCTCCACTGGGCAAATTTACCGCCTTCACCAAACCATCTTTGCTTTGGTTCTGCAGCAGCATCAAGCGCAGCAGGAGTTTTATTTAGCCATTCAACTAAACCTGAATTTGCAGGCAATATCCTTTTTATCCCATCAGCAATTATACCTTCACGTCCCCAAAATGGCTTTTCAGCAGCAGCATCTACGGGAGCGCTCGCATCAGGAAGAGGATCAGAATAATCAACGGCGGCATCGATCACTTCATTACTTCCGCTACGAAGCCTCTCCAGCCACTGACCTGCATTAGCGCGTGCAGTCTGCACTTTCGGGCTATTCCATAGTTTGCTTAACGTTGCTAAACCAAGCGTGAACTTTGCCATTTAAATACCTTTTAATGAAGATTTTTTAACGTAATTACCTATCTAAATTTACAATAAAATCATTACAGATTTATTACAAAGGGTGGTAAATCCTAATATTTTATTAATTTAATATCTATGCGGTTGTTATATATATATTTTTACGCGCTTGATGCTTCGTTTGTCGGCATCTGTAACTTTGAAGATAAGGCCGTTATTATCCTGTAACGTATCGCCTATTTTAGGTACTTTTCCAAGCTTGGTAAAAATAAGTCCGCCAAGCGTATCAAAATCACCCTCTTCGTCAGAAAGCCTCTTTCCTAAAAAATTCTCTAGCTTGTACAAAGGAATATTGGCGTCGGCCTCAAATATATTGTCGGCAAGCTTGGCAACCGATGTTTTGGCTTCGTCATGCTCGTCATTGATCTCTCCAACTATCACCTCCATAACATCTTCAATAGTAACAAGGCCATATGTTCCGCCGTGTTCATCAACCACGATGGCCATATGCGTGCGCTCGGACTGCATCTTTTTAAGCAGGTTATAAAGCTTCATGCTTGGCGCCACGAACGGGATACCGCGTAAAATATCGGAAATTCTAAAATCCTTGCCGCTAACCCAGTAATTTATAAGGTCTTTTGTATGTATAAAGCCAAGGATGTTGTCAAGATTCTCATTGTACACAGGCATGCGGGTATGGCCTTCCTGCGCTATATATATTTTAAGGTCACCTAGGCTT
>CAYVII010000025.1:0-13742 GCA_964451475.1 uncultured Rickettsiales bacterium | reverse complement strand
GCGGCAGCAGTAGTTGAGGCTCCAAACATTGTTTACTTCGATTTCGCTAAATCAAACCTGAACGCTAAAGGCAAAAAAGTAGTTGATGCTATTGCTGAGAAAGTTAAGTCTTCTGGCGCATCTAAAGTTAAACTTTCAGGCCACGCTGACCGCGTTGACACTGAAGCTTTCAACCAGAAACTATCTGAACGCCGTGTTAACACTGTGAAAGAAGCTCTAGTTAAACGTGGCGTTGCAGCAAGCAGCATCACAACTGAAGCTTACGGCGAGTCTCGCAACGCAGTTCCTACAAAAGACAACGTTGCTGAACAGCTAAACCGTCGTGTGGAAGTTGAAATCTCTAACTAATAGAGAACTTCGATAAGATATAAATATGCCGCCGGCTAATTTGCCGGCGGCTTTTTTATTTAAGGAACATCACAATGCTTATACTCGGCCTTGGCAGTAATTTAGGAGATCGTAAAAGCAACCTTCACAAGGCCGTTGAAGCTCTTGCTACCTTGCTGGATAATATCAAGACATCTCATTACTACGAAACAGCCCCACTACTTCCACCCAACCCTGGTGCTGACTGGCATAAAAAGAATTATCTAAACATTGCTATCTGCGGCGACCTGAAAAAAAATCTGCAGCCTGAAGACATCCTTGTACAGGTTAAATCAATTGAAACTGAACTTGGCCGCGTACCTGCAGATAAATGGGCACCACGTATTATTGATATTGATATACTTGCACTTGATCAGGTAATTTACAGATCGGCAAACCTTACTATTCCACACAAAAGCCTTTTAGAAAGGGATTTCGCAATGGTGCCGCTTGCAGATATTGCCCCTGAATGGAAGCACCCGCTGACACAAATTTCTGCAAAGGAATACGCGCAGCAACATAATCTGAGCCCTATATGCATTTAATGGGAATCATCAACCTGACGCCTGACTCATTCTCTGACGGCGGAAAAAATTTTGATAGCGCAACAGCACTGGCCAATGCGCAGGATATGATAAAACAGGGCGCCTCATATATCGACGTTGGAGCTGAATCTACCCGCCCCGGCGCAGAAACGATTACACCCGCAGAGGAGTGGAAACGCCTTGAAAATTTTTTGCTTGTTGCAGATTCTATTCCCATAAGTCTTGATACGCGTAATTACGAAACGGCAAAACTTGCTCTTATATACAGTAAAATAAAAATACTGAATGACGTAAGCGGCTTTAATGACAAACGGCTTATAGCGCTGGCCGCAACATATGATATTAATGTTATAACCATGCACTCTCTTACCGTTCCCGCCGATAGAAACATTACATTACAGGTTCCGCCCGTACCGGCGCTTAAGGAATGGATAAATACTAAGTTTAAAGAACTGACAGCCTCGGGCATAAAGACAGAACGCATAATATTTGATGTAGGCATAGGCTTCGGCAAAACGCCCGCCCAAAGCTACGAACTTATTGCAGCCGCGCCGGAACTGGCAGCTTTCTGCCATAATTTAGGCTGCCGGATACTATACGGGCATTCCCGTAAAAGCTTCCTGCAAGCCCCTGAAAGCAACAAAGATATTGAAACAGCACGAATAACTGCCCATTTAGCCCTAGCCGGGGTTGATTTTGTACGGGTCCATGATATAAAATCCAACCTTGCAGCCCTGCAAGGCAGCTATTAACAACGGGAGAGCTACTATTATTACTACCAAGAAACTTGCTACACTTGCTATCAACTCATTAGAAGATAGCAAAGCTCAGAATATTGTAAGCATAAACCTGAAAGGAAAGTCCGATATTGCGGATATGATGATAGTTGCAAGCGGCACATCGAACCGCCACGTAAGTTCTATTGCCGAAAACCTTATGCATGACCTGCGCGCCGACGGCATTAAGGGAATTGAGCCTGAAGGCATGGAAACAGGTGATTGGGTACTAATTGACCTGTTTGACATTGTTGTGCACGTGATGCAGCAGGAATCCCGCCAGAAATATGATCTGGAAGCTATGTGGCAAGTTCCCGTACAAAAAAAACGCGAAACTACGGCCAGCCGCGCCTCAGCCGGTGCAGGCGAGAAAACCAAAGTTAAAAAAACAGCAAAGAAGCCAGCAGCTAAAAAAGCACCCGCACGCAAAAAAATGGCCAAATAGATTTAAAAGGGCTCTAAACAATGCTTGATCCACTCGGACTGTTAGTCTTAGTTACCTTTTGGACTTTTGTAATATTCAGCATTTTTAGCTATATTGTCCTAATATCCACTGGCCAGAAAGAGCATGAAATAGAAGATAAGACTAAAGCTTTTAAAAAGCATATAGCCTATGTATTGGCCGCGCTATCTATTCGACTCTACATATCCTTGTTTTCGCAAGAAATCCCTGGTTTCGAAGGTGCATTCACAAGACCTGTCGAAGCAATTGGAGCTATATCCACGGGAGTTTTTGTCTTTTTATTCCTGCGCTTTTTCTTACTAAATAAGCATTTGCAAGCAGCCACAGGAGGTAGCTTATTTTCTTACAAAGCCACAATCAGAATAATTAATTTTTATCATACTCTATTAATTATAACTATTGTATTGGCGTTGGCTAACAACCTAATTACCAGCAATTCAAAACTAGAAGAACCTAATGAAACATTAGCGTTACTGGCCATATCAGGGCAAGTTAGTAGTGTTGATGAAATTTTAAAAAACAAAGACTGCGATATTGATGTTTATGATTATGATATCAAACAAATACCCATCGTAAATTTGGCGTACAATAAAACAATATCAAAGAATTTATTTAATAAATTAATTACGAAAGCTATATCTAATAAAGATATAAGCTTAATTAAAATACTTATGCGTCACCCTAAATTTGATGCTGAATATATTGAGCCTGTTATGCAAATATACAAAAATAAATCCGGTTCGGTATCTGGCGCGAATGATTGTTGGATATTAGGGGATATTTTGTTTAATTCTCATCTCAGTCATAAAAAACTAGAAAGTATATTAAGTACAGTTGATTCTCAAGAAGTAGAAAATATTGCTTATGCTACGAATAATATTTCGATGCGTATACTATTATATGGTGAAAATGACGTGTCCGTAAGCATCCCCCCAATATATAATATTGAATTGCCTTACTTATGCAGAAAATTTGATATTATTAACCTGTTTTTAGAGAAACATAGTCATAAAACTGTAGACATAACCCAGCAATGTAATGGCATTATCAGATCTCAGTAAAAAGTAAGCTATTGACCCAGACAGCCGCTTAAAATATAAGTTCTTCACAAAAGAGGAATATATATGACCGCAAAACCAGCAAACAAGCCAAAAAACGCTAATTTCTCATCTGGCCCATGCGCTAAGCGCCCGGGTTATGACGTTGCCAAACTAAACACTGAAGTTCTTGGCCGTTCACATCGCTCAAAACTAGGTAAAGCACGCCTGCAGGAAAGCATCAATCTTCAGCGCGATATCCTTGGCATACCTAAAGATTACGTTCTTGGCATTGTTGCAGGTTCTGATACCGGCGCGGTTGAAATGGCACTTTGGTCACTTATCGGCGAACGCGGCGTTGATGTTCTTGCGTGGGAATCATTCGGTAAAGACTGGGTGACCGATATCACTAAACAACTAAAGATTTCTGACGTTCGTAAGTTTGAAGCTGATTACGGCAAACTACCTGACCTTTCTCAGGTTGATACTGACCGTGACGTTGTATTCACATGGAACGGCACAACTTCAGGCGTAAAAGTACCAAACGGTGACTGGATCAAACCTGACCGCAAAGGCCTTACAATTTGCGACGCTACATCTGCAGTTTACGCAATGGAACTTCCGTGGGATAAACTGGACGTAGTAACTTACAGCTGGCAGAAAGTTCTGGGCGGCGAAGGCGCTCACGGCATCCTTATTCTTTCTCCGCGCGCTATTAAACGCCTTGAAAGCTATACTCCGGCTTGGCCAATGCCAAAAATCTTCCGCCTGACGAAAAAAGATAAAGACGGCAGCACAAAACTTGCAGCCGATATCTTTGAAGGCGCAACTATCAACACTCCCTCAATGCTTGCGAACGAAGATGCGATTGACGCTCTTAACTGGGCTAAAGGCGTTGATACTAAGGCACGCTCACAAGCTAACCTTAAAGTTCTTGCAGACTGGACAGCTAAAACTCCGTGGATCGATTTCCTGGCTGAAAATGAAGCTATCCGCTCTAACACTTCAGTATGCTTCAAATTCACTGCAGCAGAAGTTGCCGGCCTTGATAACGCTGCTCAACAGGAATTCGTCAAAAAATTCACAAGCATCCTTGAAAAAGAAGGCGTAGCGAATGATATCGGCGGTTACCGCGATGCTCCTCCGGGCATCCGTATCTGGTGCGGCGCAACGGTTGAATCTTCTGATCTTACGGCATTAACCCCATGGTTAGAGTGGGCATATACCGAAGCAGTAGCAAGCCTTGCAAAAGCTGCTTAAAAGCTAAGCTAATACATAAGATAATACTAAAGGCGGAGATTTCATTTCCGCCTTTTTTTCTATCACACCAATCAATTCACAGGCAGATAACATAGCGGCAGATATTGAAAGCATATTACTAGCAGATACACACATTCTTTCTTCAATAACACTTGGGCTAATAAATTTCTGGAAACTGTCATTTGGCTGCAAAGATTTTCTAATATGCTCCGGCTGGTCAGAATCAAATAGCGGGCTGGGAGAATACTCTCCGCGTATTCTAGGCACGGCAACCTCAACATCATCATAAGTTGCCGCAACTTTTAATAACGCAACTGCTGACTCTACCATATAATTTTTATCCTGCTTGAATCTTTCAAGGCTCACCGCAGCAGAAGCGCTGATCCTCTCTCTTATACCAATAACATATTCCAACGCCTCGCTTAGATTAAACAGTGTTTGTGCATTTTTATCATCACATGATTTAAGCACATGTCCGCCAAAATATAATTGCTGCGCCAAAGCCTGCAAATGCGGGCTGTATTGAAAAATAACACCATGCTTTGCCACCATGTTTTCCATTATTTCGTCAAGCTCGCACCTCTTGGAATCTCTAAGCTGGGAAATATACTTCTGCATCGCCGCAATATCGGAAGGCTCTATATCTGAAAATGGTGTATAACTCCAATGTTCTAGCAGCTTAGCGCTTATAGCCTTCGGGCTCACCCTGTTACTTAGTTCACGGGCAGGTAATATATAACCCCAGCCGCTAATATTCTGACCTGGCCCAAGAGCATTATTGAATGCAATACCGCTAAAAACCTCACCATCACCAAGAACACAAGGAGCAAGCAAAGTTTCCCCTTCCTGACCTATCTTTGCACCATGGATGAACACCCTGTCATTTAGAGTTCCCGTTGCAATGGTGTTCGTTACAAAAACCGGCTCGGTCTCTTTAGTTGCAGTATGCACGGTAGTATATAACATCACAACACCGTCATCTAGCCTGCATGTAACCTTGCTGTTCGCATTCTCATTCGCAATAGAACAATTTGCAGGCAGATAACATAGCGGCAGATATTGAAAGCATATTACTAGCAGATACACACATTCTTTCTTCAATAACACTTGGGCTAATAAATTTCTGGAAACTGTCATTTGGCTGCAAAGATTTTCTAATATGCTCCGGCTGGTCAGAATCAAATAGCGGGCTGGGAGAATACTCTCCGCGTATTCTAGGCACGGCAACCTCAACATCATCATAAGTTGCCGCAACTTTTAATAACGCAACTGCTGACTCTACCATATAATTTTTATCCTGCTTGAATCTTTCAAGGCTCACCGCAGCAGAAGCGCTGATCCTCTCTCTTATACCAATAACATATTCCAACGCCTCGCTTAGATTAAACAGTGTTTGTGCATTTTTATCATCACATGATTTAAGCACATGTCCGCCAAAATATAATTGCTGCGCCAAAGCCTGCAAATGCGGGCTGTATTGAAAAATAACACCATGCTTTGCCACCATGTTTTCCATTATTTCGTCAAGCTCGCACCTCTTGGAATCTCTAAGCTGGGAAATATACTTCTGCATCGCCGCAATATCGGAAGGCTCTATATCTGAAAATGGTGTATAACTCCAATGTTCTAGCAGCTTAGCGCTTATAGCCTTCGGGCTCACCCTGTTACTTAGTTCACGGGCAGGTAATATATAACCCCAGCCGCTAATATTCTGACCTGGCCCAAGAGCATTATTGAATGCAATACCGCTAAAAACCTCACCATCACCAAGAACACAAGGAGCAAGCAAAGTTTCCCCTTCCTGACCTATCTTTGCACCATGGATGAACACCCTGTCATTTAGAGTTCCCGTTGCAATGGTGTTCGTTACAAAAACCGGCTCGGTCTCTTTAGTTGCAGTATGCACGGTAGTATATAACATCACAACACCGTCATCTAGCCTGCATGTAACCTTGCTGTTCGCATTCTCATTCGCAATAGAACAATTTGCAAAATGACCGTTACCAACTTCAACAATACCGCGCAGCAAACAACCGATGAACTTTGCCCCCGGTGAAATTTGCGGCGTATGACCATAATGCGAACGCACCCCCGTAGCCCCTTCAACCTTAGTTACATCACACATATTCGGATTAAGGAGCTGCTTGAATCTTTTTGCCGAATCAACCTCAGGGCATTTTATACTAACTTCCGCCGCGCGCTCTTTGTAAGAACCAGCCAATTCGTCAACGCGGTCTTTTACCTCAGAAAGTCGCAAGCCATAATGCCTTATACGCTCGGGGCTAAATAATAACACGGCATCAGGCTTAATTTGCGAGTTAAAAACATCAGCCGCTTCCTCGGTCATATTGCATGATATTTTTAGCATATCATTATTACGGGCAAGCTTTGCCATTGCCCGCTCTATAATCAAAGCCGAATTTTTGAAGGCATCTTTTATCCTTTTCGTTACCGGAAGCTTATGAGCAGATATCAGGTAACCAAACGCCCGCGCCATATCTTCAAGCCCTTGCGCAGACTCATTCTCACCCATCGCCCTGAGGAATCTGGCAGTTGCAGCAAGCAATAATATATCTGCCTTTATCTGCGCGTCATAAGCCGCCACGAAATTATACCTACTCAGTAACTCACACATAAATTCAGTATGCTTGTTTATCTGCACGCCGGAATAATTAGTCACCCAGTCAGCCAGAGTCAGCTTACGGTTATTTCCCTGCCCTTCTGAAAGCTGCAAATGATCATCCCGCTGGAAGGTCATTATCAAACTTGTATCGCCAAGGTCGTCATCCTTATCAAAAAATATCTTTCTTATATTGCCGGACCTGACAGTAAAATCAGGATTTAAGACCGCATTACTTAACGCCCCAAAGCCGTCACTATCATTACCATGGATGCAAATATTTCCCGGCACATATCTTTTCCCGGAGCTTAACCCTCTGATACGGCAATTAGCCATCAGGAACGCACCTTCTGCTAAAAAACAATTATTGCCGATCCACGCACTGATATTTAAATGCGCGCGGTCACCGATAACCGCTTTTATAGCCTTACCTCCATGCGCTACGGTCACCCAATTACCAATATCACAATCAATAAGCACACAATGATCCTGAACCGACGTCCACCTGCCTATCTTCGTATTGCTCACCACCGTACCTTCACGCACATGGCTTCCCATGTCAATGCTGGTACTACCGGATATACTTATAGTGCCATCATACGGAATATAAGCGCCCGAATGCACCCAAGGTATGTTACCGAAACTTGCAATTATCCTCGCCCCACCTCTACTATCCTTGGGATTCAGCCACATTTTCATCTTCTCAAGCTCAACAAACATAAATCACAAACGCCGCCAATTAACTTTCCATTACGGAATTGGTTAATAGAATGAAACTATTCGTTTGCAAAATTTATAATTTTAATATAAACTGTAAATATTACTTACAATGAGTCAGATAGAGCATAATTTATTCTACAAGAACAACCGCTTACAACAATTAAGGGGTTTCTGCGCCGTTATGCGGTTCGGCAGCTTTTCACAAGCAGGCAAGCAACTAAACCTTTCGCACGCGGCAATCTCATTGCAGATAAAATCATTAGAAAATGACCTTAAAGTTAAGCTATTTGAGCGCAAAGGACCCAAAATAAAGCCAACTACCGATGCCGATATGCTATACAAAATAGCCATGCCGCAAGTTGAGCGCATGAACGATATTTACAACGAGTTCGTAACGCTAAAAAATGAAGAGACTTCAAACGAGATACGCATAGCCGCCAACAACTCTGCCCTGAACTATATTTTACCTAAGCTGCTTGAAGCTTACCTGAAAGAATACCCAAAAATGAACGTACGGATAATATTTGCCGAACAGGAAGACGGACTAAAATTACTCAAGGAAGATAAAATAGACGTACTAATTTTACCGCGCCGCGAACACAACCCCATAGAACGCAAATATTTTGAGTATATGCCTATGTTCTATTATGTACCGGTATTGCTTAGCCTGCCCGGTCATCCGCTGGCAGGGCAAAAGAAGCTTACTATTGAAGATATTTGCCAGCACGAAATTACCCTGCCTTCAAAAGGCCTGACAGTGATACCTTATCTGGACGACATCCTGAACCACTACAAGAAGCCCAAAAAACTAAAGATAACCTTTGAGAACTGGTCAAACACCCTAAAATTCATTGAGGCAGGTCTAGTTGTAGGCATAGTGGCCGATCTTTCACACGAACGCCATAACGATAAATTACACAGAACCCCTCTAACTCATCTTTTTCCCGTTATAGATTACGGACTGGTTGTAAGGAACGGCAGCCGCTCTGGCGCAAAGATAAGGCAATTTTATGAAGTTGCCCGCCAAAACAGCCTTAAGCTCTCTTCCGATATTCTACCTGCTAAATTTAAAAGATCGCTTGAAGAAAACATGAAACAGAAAACACAGAATAGTCTATTAAACTAAACCCGCTGCGGGACCATTAGATTGCTTTTGAACGCAGCCACTCAAAACCGCAGTAAACCTTTTCTCTGAAACAACAACATAACGTTTATGCTGACCAACAGCAAATTGCCCTTCACCCACAGCAAGAGTTCCTCTTGATACTAAAGTTTCAATAGCTTGCGTAGTATTTGAAGGAGGCTTAATTCCGGTATCCGCTATAACTCTATTTATATCCCTGACATAGAATTCTTTTTTGTCATTAGAATTCCAAAATATCCAGATTGCCGCCATAGCTCTTTGCGAACCCTGCAGCATGTTTATCCTGCTTATATTACCACGAATATCATCGGCAGTTAACTCATCTTCAGGCGATCTTACCCGAGCGCATCTATCTCCAAACCGCATCTCAGAGACTTTACTTTGAAATAGCCTCTGCATTAAATCAGCGTTTCTGAACGGATGTTTATTAGCAACTATATCTGTCCACTTCTTAAAATCTCCAACTCCCGGAAACATACGGGAGCCGGTTATAGCTCTTGTAACAAAACCCGTAAACCTGAAGCCACCTTCACCACTCCTGGCCACCTCCACAACCTCAGCTTCTTCGTTTTTTAGCCTTCTACTAAACATCGTAGGTAATGTACCGGCGTCTATGTTATTATCTGATAGATATTCACCCATTGTAATGGAAGCAATCACCGCTTCAGCACTTTCAATCCCTAAATCACCAACTTTTTTGATAGCCTTATATTCAGCTGCATGAGTTACAACAGCAAGAAACCCCTCAAGCTCTCCCAGATTCATAACTTCAATTGCCTCAATAATAGCAATAGCAGCCGGACTTGAACTACGCGCACGCTGCTTCAAGGCTTCTAACTCCATTTCAATTTCAGCGGCACTTGGTTTTTTATTCATTACTAATTCGGTCATCGAGCAACTCTATAATAAATATTAACCAATTAAGCAACTTAAAACATCTGCAATTCATTCTTGAAATATCCCTAAAACAGGTCTATTTTCCGCCGCAAATTTACAATTAACAATTCTGAGGCACAAAATGGCTAAACCTAAAGTTCTTATTTCTGACAAACTATCTACTCAAGCAGTAGAAATCTTTAAAAATAACGGCGTTGATGTCGATGTTAAGGTTGGCCTTAAGCCAGATGAACTTATCGCTATTATCGGTGAATATGACGGTCTTGCTATCCGCTCTGCAACCAAAGTAACTCCTGAAGTTATCAAAGCAGGCAAAAAACTTAAAGTAATTGGCCGTGCAGGTATCGGTGTTGATAACGTAGACCGCGAAGCAGCAACTGCAGCAGGCATTATTGTAATGAACACTCCATTCGGCAACTCGGTAACAACTGCAGAACACTCGATAGCTCTTATGATGTCACTTGCCCGGAAAATTCCTCAGGCATCTGAATCAACGCACAAAGGAAAATGGGAAAAGAACAAGTTCGAAGGCGTTGAGCTAATGAACAAAACTCTTGGCCTTATTGGCTGCGGTAACATCGGCGGCATCGTTGCTGATCGCGCACAGGGCCTTAAAATGAAAGTTGTGGCTTACGATCCATTCCTGACACCTGAAAAAGCAAAAGACCTGAACATTGAGAAAGTAACACTTGATGAACTTCTAAAACGCGCTGATTTCATCAGTCTCCATACTCCGCTTAACGCAGAGACCAAAAATATCCTTAACAAAGACAGCCTTGCAAAATGCAAAAAAGGCGTACGCATTGTGAACTGTGCACGCGGCGGCCTTGTTAATGAGGCTGATCTTAAAGCAGCCATCGAATCTGGCCAGGTTGCAGGCGCAGCGTTTGACGTGTTTGAAGAAGAGCCGGCAACAAACAATGTTCTTTTCGGCCTTGAACAGGTTGTAGCAACTCCGCATCTGGGCGCTTCAACTTCTGAAGCACAGGAAAATGTTGCACTTCAGGTTGCAGAACAAATGTCTGATTACCTTGTTAATGGCACAATCACTAACGCACTTAACATGCCTTCAGTTTCTGCTGAAGAAGCGGCAAAACTAAAACCATACCTTTCTCTTGCGGAAGTGCTTGGTAAATTCGTTGGGCAGATGGCCAAAGAGATCAAATCTATCAAGATAGAATACTCCGGTAACGCGGCACAGCTTAACACTAAAGCACTTACTTCAGTTGTGCTGAAAGGTGCCCTTGAACAAATAGCTGAAGGCGTGAACATGGTTAACGCTCCTGCTGTTGCAAAAGAACGCAAGATCGAAGTTTCTGAAGTTAAGAATGAAGATGCGAAAGACTATACAAACCTTATTCGCATCACTTCAAACGGTGCATCGGTTGCGGGTTCTGTTCTTGGCAAGGGTCAACCTCGCCTTGTTGAAGTGAATGAGTTCCCTCTGGAAGCCGCTATCGGCAAAACTCTTCTATACGTTAAGAACGAAGATAAACCCGGCCTAATCGGCAACGTTGGTACCATTCTTGGTAACAATAAGATCAACATTGCGAACTTTCACCTTGGCCGCTCAGATACCGGCGCAGTTGCTCTAATTGAAGTAGATGGAGATATATCTGATGCGGTTCTTGCTGAAATAGCAAAAGTTCCGACCGTACTACTTGCAAAAGTATTCAGGTTCTAAAATAAAATTATAACTGGCGGCCGCCATTACCGCGGTCGCCGTAATAATTTTTAGGCTTCTCACGGTCATTGATGCCGCCATTGTAAAAACTCTCAACATCTATAGTTACCTGAGTAATTTCAGGGTAATTTTCCTGCCCTTCAAATGCAAGACCCAACGCTTTAAGTGTTGTCAGAGTTACCTCTCCCCTAAAAACAATATAAGTTCCCCCTTCTGCCATTTCTATACTGCCGTTTAGCTCTAGGTTTTTATTGGCGAAATGCAGCATATTAAAATCAAACGGCTCATCACTTGTCTCGGCAATTATGCAATGCGCTTCCCTGGCTTTAATAAAGTCAAATCTGTTTAGCGCAGAAATAAACCTGTCATAATATTCAACCTCTATTTCTCTCGGCGCGCGAACCGCTCTTTCAGCCCATGTTTTCTTAAGGATAGTCGCATCCTTTACCAGCAATTCCTCAAAATCTTTAAAAGACCTGATAGTTACAACAAAAGGCACTTCAAACTGTTCAAAAGTAATACCCCTAGAATCACCCCCGGCAAGCTTGTAAAGATCATATACCTCTCTGGCTCTTTCATCAGAGTAGAATATCATTCTGGCCTCATTGGTATTACGGATGATTTTAGTAACATCCTCATCATAAATTACCGAAGCAATCATCTTCCTTGCCAAATTCTTCTCTCTTGAAGAAAGAAGCTCAATAAATTCTTTATTAGGCTTTTTTTCAGCATCTTTATAAAAAGCCGTCATGCCTATTACATCAAATCCGGCAAGAATAAGATCTGTAATATCGTACGATTTGACCAGAGTTAAAGTTAGCAGGCCATTATCATCATCCAGGGCTTCAGGAGTACCCTGCGTCAGATAATAACCGTCTGTAAAAGGCAGCAGCACATTATTTATACGCAAATACTCGGCAGTGCTTATATAAATATTAAGCTCACCTTGCTCATCTATTTCACGCTCGGGGAACTCGTTTAATATTCTGGCCAACCTTAAAGTTTTACTGGTAAATTCCATTATCAAACCATTTTTAATTAGAGTATTATACTTGCAGCCTGCTCGACGTAAGAATATTGCTTAGCGAAGCTGCGTGTCTTTTGTAGTTCCATATATTCAAAATCAAGACCAAGCTCGGCAAGCAGCTGCAAATCTTCCAGCCCCGAAAACTCGATATATTCATAAACTTCGCCTGCCACTCTATGATATATACCCATTGATATCGAAAGATCCTTGCACATACTGCGGCAGTAGTTGAAGTCAAAATTATTAGTAAATAAGGCAGATATCTTATCTTCATTAGGAATTTTAAAAAAATGAAGCTTTCCAAGCTCATCAATGAATTTTTTATAGGCGGGGTCAACTGAGCGCTCTTCATCTTCACTACGGCCCACTCTTTTTAGCCAGCTTACAACAATCTCATCTTTTTCTGCTTTATGTATCTCTACCAGCTCCTTTTTTAAAAAGCAGGCCTGGAACTCAGGTTCCTCACCATCATCGCTCACTGAATATATATCACTTTTAAGCTCCAATATATCAGCTATTTGCTCAATTACATCCGCGTCAACTTCATCTAAATTGCCAAGTATCAGCTCATCATCATCATGATCACTCACACTATGCAATCTCTCATATTTTTTAAACAGACGCCTTGCTTCTTCCTGCTCACGACTCTGCATTTCCTTTTTTAGAAAATTACTATTGGGCCTGTGTTTGGCAAAAAATTGTGTCATTCCTAAAAAATCCATTCCCATACGCATCAGGAGCAAAACACCTTCAGGGTCACTCACACCAATTTCCATTTTGCCTTCAGGCAAAGATTTATTCTGCAGGCTGGCTGAATTATAATTTACGCTACCTATATATTCGCCTAGCCTGAAAACTATCTCTTTATATTCCCTTGTAGGAACAATAAGGCTAAGCGAGCCGTCAATAAGGCAAGGGTCACATCCCTTTAATTTTTTTACCAGCTCTGAAAGATCCATAAACGCCTCTTGCGAAAATTAGGTTAATTTACATTAACTAGCGCCCTTAGGCAAAGAAAAACTTGCCTCTGGACTAAAAAATATTGCTCGCTAAATTGGTTTTATGTCTACCCCGATGATGAAGCAATATTTTGAGCAAAAAGAGCAATATAAGGACACTTTACTGTTCTTCAGGATGGGAGATTTCTTTGAACTTTTTTACGATGATGCCATAACCGCCAGTAAGGTGCTGGATATCGCCCTG
>CAYVII010000024.1:0-13821 GCA_964451475.1 uncultured Rickettsiales bacterium | reverse complement strand
CCGCCGGCGGCTTTTATATGGTTATCTTTTATCATTACCGCATCATAAAGGCCCATACGGTGGTTGACGCCGCCGCCGCATGTTACTGCATATTTTTGTACCGCACGCAACATTGGCAAAGTTTTGCGTGTATCAAGTATCTTTGCTTCAGTTCCCTTCACCGCTTCAACATATTTTGCGGTCTCGGTTGCTATGCCTGACATATGCTGGATGATATTAAGGACACTACGTTCTTTTATTAGTATGTCACGCACGTTGCCGTTCACTTTTGCAATTACCGCACCTTTGGGAACTTTTTCACCGTCTTTGAATTTAAGCTCTGACTGCGGGAATGCGGCCTTTATTATTGCGCTGCCGCTAAGCACAATATCTTCACGCGCCGTGAATGCAAAACTGCCAACCGAATCCTGCGGGATAACAGACATGGTTGTTACGTCACCGCTGCCGACATCTTCCGACAGAGCAAAATGCAAAAGCTCTATGAATACTTCCCTAAGATCAAAACTCATGGGTAGGAAATACAGCAAAAGCAGCGGTTTTACAAGGCTGATCAAACCTGCATCGCAGAACCTTGCTGGCGGCCACCATGTTGCACCTGCGTTGGGTTGACGCTGTTATTATGCACAAGTGTATTATCTTTATAATATTCCTTGAGAGCTTTGATGTGTTTATCTGCCTCTTCAGCCGGATAACCGTCATTGATCAATTTTTCGCGGTAGCGTTTCCAGTCCGGCGCCTGTTCTTTTGAGTTATGTTCCGTTTCGTTTTTTCCTCTTTGCTTTTCCAGCTCAGACGGCGAATATTCAGGGACTTTCCGTTTCCCAGGGTATTTGGTTGAAGGGTCAGCTTCAAATTCATGAAATTCCTGTTCACTGATACCGTATTTTTTATAATCAACGCTATCAAGCGGCTTGCCGGCTTTTACCGCTTTATTTAGTTCGATAAAACCTGAATGCTTCTGGAATTCTTCTTTAGTGAAACCGTGTTTTTCAAGGTCAAACTGACCAATTTCACTATTGCCGTTAAAAGCATTCCGCAACTTCATGTAACCATATTCTTTCTGAAATTCTGCCTCAGTCACACCAAATTTTTTGTAATCAACAGTTTCTACAGGGCGGCCATTATCAAACTCCCTTACCATTTCACCAAAACATTGATGGGTCTTGAATTCTTTTTCCGTAAGGCCGAATTTTTTGTAATCAAAATTCTCTAAAGACTCACCATTCCATGTAGCGTTATCAATAATCCTGTAAGCAGACTCTTTTGTAAATTCCTTACCGTTAAAACCTGCTACAGGCTCTAAAGAATTTATCATCTCCTGATTTCTTTGTTTAAAAACATCTAACCTGCCATTGGCCAATGCATTTTCAACTTTTTGCGCGATCTGCTCTATACCGCCCATTTCTTTTACAAGTTCAGGCGATGAAGAAAAATATTTTATCAGCGCATCTTTTGCATCTTTTGGCGGAAATTCTTCCGGTGAAAATTTTTGGCCTTCTGCGGCCAGAATAGGCTTAACCAGATCTACAGGGCTTAACTTATCAGTATATTTTACAACTAGCGCAGTATAATCTTCTGCTGTTATTTTACCCTCAAGAAACGCCATGGCAAGTTTAGGAAATGCGCGTGAAGCAGCATCCTGCTTACCTGACATTTCCATATCAAGTACCTGAGCATATACCTTCTGAAGCTTTGACGCATCTGCCATCTGCCTAGCTTAACAAAGCTAAGTTGCAGAATCATTAATATTTAACAATAATTAAGCCTATTTACAGGATATTAAGAAGCATCTGCCAGCTCTTCAGCTTCCGGCTGAACAGCTAAAGCATCACCCGCGGCACCTGCGTTTTTACGGATCTTGTCTTCGATCTCCTGTGCAAGCTTAGGGTTATCTTTCAGATATTGCTTCGCTGCCTCTTTACCCTGACCGATGCGGGTTGAGTTATATGAGAACCAGCTGCCCGCTTTTTCAACTATGTTAAGCTTCACGCCCGTGTCAATTATCTCACCCATTTTGCTGATGCCTTCACCGTACATGATCTCGAACTCAACCTGTTTGAACGGAGGAGAAACTTTGTTCTTCACAACTTTGCAGCGTGTTTCTGAACCAACCACTTCGTCTTTATCCTTGATAGCGCCGATACGGCGGATATCGATACGAACCGAAGCATAGAATTTAAGCGCGTTACCGCCTGTTGTAGTTTCAGGGTTACCGAACATAACACCGATTTTCTGGCGGATCTGGTTAATGAAAATAACCATACACTGGGTTTTGCTGATCGAGCCTGTAAGCTTACGAAGTGCTTGTGACATAAGGCGAGCCTGAAGACCCATGTGGCTATCGCCCATTTCGCCTTCCAGTTCCGCTTTAGGTACAAGAGCTGCAACCGAGTCAACCACGATAACATCTACCGCTCCTGAGCGTGTTAGGGTATCGGCAATTTCAAGTCCCTGCTCGCCAGTATCGGGCTGAGAGATAAGGAGGTCTTTTACCTGAACGCCCAGTTTTTCAGCATATACAGGGTCTAGTGCGTGCTCAGCGTCTATGAATGCGCAAGTTAAACCTTTCTTTTGTGCCTGTGCGATAACTGAAAGAGTAAGTGTTGTTTTACCTGATGACTCAGGACCGTAGATTTCAATGATACGACCTCGCGGCAGACCACCGATACCAAGCGCAAGGTCAAGAGAGATAGAGCCTGTAGAGATCGCCTCAACATTCACTATTTCTTTCTGGCCAAGCTTCATGATAGAGCCTTTGCCGTACGCTTTTTCGATTTGTGATAGTGCAGATTCCAGTGCTTTCTTACGATCCATAAAATACCTCTGTTGGTTTTGAAAATTATATTAACCAAAATAATAGAGGAATTAAATAAAGCGGCAATAAGAGTTTTAAAGCTGCTTTAGGCAAGAACCGGACCGGTAGTTTTTGCAGCTTCGGTTGCCGCTTTTGCAGCAGGAGGAGTTGCCTGCTTGTCTTTACTTACCGCAGCAACAGTTGCTTTGTGCTGCGCAAGAGTTTCTGCCGCATCTCTTTTATCAGAAGTTACAGCTTTATCAGTCACCTGATTTTCTTTTGAAATACCGCTTACTGCCGCAAGTGCCTGCGCCCTGACGTCTTCACTGATCGCGCTTGCCTGAGGTTTTGTTTCAGTTGCTGACTCTGCTTTTGGTACCTCTTCCGCTTTTGGAGCTGCCGGAGTTTCTGCCTTAGGAGCAGGAGCTGGCGCCGCTTCAGGTTTAGGAGGAGCTGCCGGAGCTGCTTCAGGCTGCGCCTGCGCAGGAGCTGCCGCATGAATTTGTTCAGGCCTAATTTTTGCAAGTTCCTGATATAGTACGTTGCCTTTATCTGTTGTCACAAGAGTTTGCATTTCAACATCACGGCCACGGAACTCATTGATGAAGAACTGTGCATGGTGAGCTGAAATGTGCTGGCAACCAAGGCTGCGCGGGCTGTTATTTGTACCAACGTGAGTACGTAAAGCATCACGGCCTGTTCCTGCAACAAAGTCCTGACCGTTGCTGGTCATATCAAAAGTAAATGCACCAAGATTTGCTAAACCCTGATTAGCTCTTTGCTCAGCAGAACGGAAATTTGTAAGTTTATAGTTTGGAATTTCTTTTGCATCAGGATAGCGCGGATCAATCATGCCTGCGCCGGTACCTGTTGAAGCACCCGGGAATGAGCCATTACCCACACCACCTGTTGATGACGGAATGGCACGTATATTACCGCTACGATCTGTAAATACAGAAACGCCGTAGCTTACAGAACCACTACCTTTTACTTCCTGATAAACATACGCATCTTTACCGGCTGCCTTTAGTTTTTCCGCCTGCGCAACCGCATCGGGCACAAGTGCTTTCAATTTTGCCTCAAGGTCAGGAGTAAGAGTATTATTCCATGCTTCACCCCATATACCGCCGGGAGTGCCGGGATCAGCCTGTTTGAAAACTTTTTGAGTACCGGGGCCGCCATTGTTAAAACTTTCGCGGTTCTGCTTTATGAATGGCGCGGCGCGTTCATCACCCGTAACAATATTGAACAGCTCTGACATTTGCTCAGGCGAGTACTGCCCGCTTACAATTGCCATTACCATCAAGAACAACGCAAGCAGCGGCTTGGTTTCCATCAATTTTTTCAGGTAACCGATATATTCATCTTCATCGCGGTATTTTTCACCCGGCCTGCGGTCACGGTAGCCTTCATCAGGACCATCACCCCTTTTCGGGAAGCTATCAGGCGTCATGCCTTTTGTAGCGTATGAATCAAGGTTCTGGCCGAGCTGTTTTTGGTCAAGGCCCGTAGAGAATTTCGGAACTTCTGTTTTTAGTGCAGATAAAGGCTTTTGTCCCTGATTTACCTGATGGCTCAGCTCCTGGAATTTCCTTACCGACTCTTTATCCTTAATATCTATTTCACCGATACGCTGGATATCAAAATCATTTTTCTGACTGATCGCAGCAACGCCTTTGCCGTTCGCCTCGCCGCCGGCTGTAACTGTTACCCCAAGCGCCTTCAGGCCCTCGCCTTCAACTATATCTACGTCTGCATTCGGAAGGCCGCCAACGTCTGTAGCAAGGAAAATCGCGCTTTTGCCGTTAGCCCTGTTCTTTACCAAGATAACATCACCAACATTGTAGCTGGTGTTCTTCATCGGTACTGCAAGTGTATAATGCTGGTTACTTATCGGGATGCCGGAAGCGGTGGCATGGGTGTTAAAGTTACCCTTACCATCATCGTTACAAAACTTATTATATCCGCTTATACGTGCCATTAACTAACTTATATCATTCCCACATTATATATTTATGACATTCCTGAAATTATTTATTACTCACCAGGCTGCCTTTGGCCGCCGGCTGCCGCTGCTACAAGGTTTTGCGGTTTAGCACCGCCACCGGTTGCAGCAACTATTTGCGCTGCTGAAGCACCACTTTGGCGCGCCTGTTCAATTGCAGTAAGCATAGGACTATTGACTTCATGGGTATCCTGAGATGTAGAGTCTGAAGATATTGCCGAAGCCGTTGCCATAAGTACGCGTTTTGCGTCTGCCAGATCAAACTGGCCGTCATTTTCCCTGGATGCAGCTGCAAGCGTACCAAGAGCCTGCGAAGCACCGGTTGAAATGAACTGCGTTTCCCTACCCTGACTATCAAGAGCAATAGGAGTTTGAGCGTGTTTTGTTGCAATTGCGAGTTTCACGGCCTCGATCTCACCTGCAAGTTCAGGTATGTTCTGTGTTTCAAGAGTAGCAAGGCAATGTTGCAGATGGGTAAAGTCATCACGCGTATGGTTATTGAATTTATCACGCGCAAGAATTTCAAGCGACGTAAGATCCAGAACCCTTTCCTGCACTGTTGTTGACGTAGACGGGCGTGAAGCAGATTTTGTGCCTGCATTAACATCATAGGTATCTGACCTGTCTGTACCGGCAGGTGCGCCTTCAGATTTTGCAGCTGCTACATTTGCAGATGCAGCGCCGGATTTATTAGCCTCGGCCAGTTCGAACACTTTTGCAGTGAATTTATCCTGAGCAACATCGCTTTCAATAACTTTAAAACCAAGCTCAGGCTGTTCACCTTCCCCAATACCAAGGGAAGATGCAAGACCCGTAGATATTTCGGCAATAACGCCTTCAGGCAAATCTATAGCTGCAACCGCAAGGGCTTTCTGTTTTTTGCCGTTATATTCAACTTCAATTACCTGACCTACTTTCATAGGAGATGTACCGTCTATACGTACGTTGAGAACCGGATATCCGTCCTGCTTCGTACTATTTCCTTCAGGGCTGAACCTGCCCGCAGCGGCAACAGAGAAAGTACCTTTTGTAAGATCTTTTTTGTCTTTATCGGCCGCTTCTGAATCAGGCTTTACAGCAGGAGGAGCTTTAGCATCTTTCACTTCGGCAACTTCGGCTTTCTTTTCGGTTGCACCAAATTCAGGCAGTCCTTTTTTAGCCGCAGCATAGGCCGCATGGTTATCAAACCTATCCATCAACGCAGTTGCCATAACGTGAGGGCCTACTTCACTCGCATCATATTCAAAATGTTTAAAATATTCAGGCTTGAAATTAGGCGAGTCAGAAAGCGCAAGCATCAGCTTTTTCTGCGCAGATTCAATCTGGCTGCCGTAACCTTTATAGAACTGCCAGAAATCAGGATCATTTTTCTGGGTTGTAGTAATATCCAAAAGATCCTGAAGCCTTTCACGCACTTCTTTTCTTTTAGCGTCTTTATCAGGCGCAGAATTGATAGCGTTCTGGATTATTGCAGAGTATTTTTCAAAAGAACCGTCAATAAATTTAAAGCCTTCAACAAGCTGCTCGGGACGGGTCATTTTCATTGTGATATCAGGATTGATATTCAGTTTCCTGAACTTCTCAAAATCCTCATGCGGCATTATTTTTTCAATTTCCGCAATAGTAGCCTTTCTTTTTATAGCATCCTGCTTTGCAACACCTATTTGCTCTGCACTAAGGCTTTCCATTTCACCGGCATCATAGTAATCGGCAAGTTTGTTATTATAACCTTTAAGCTTGTCAAAAAGCTCTATAAGCTTCTTCATTTCAGCAGCCGTACGCTGCGCACGAAGGCTTGTTACAAGTTCAGCAAGCCCTTGATTTATCTTTTCAGATTCCGCTGCGCCGATTGATTCAGGGTGCCAGTAAAGATCATAATACATACTTTATAACTTCCACTTAAGTTTACTACTTCCCAAATATACAATTTTTTTATGACAGTATTGTGAACAAATTCCAAATACCACCCATATTATGGATTTTTATAGAAAAAGTTTAATAACCAGAAGTTAACCTACTGAATTTCCAACCGAACGATTTTGGTTGGGAGCGCCAACGCTATTGGCAGCAACACCTGAATTTGTAGTTGCTTTCGCGTTAAAGTCTTTAAGCGCCGCCGCCAGATTATTGGCATCCAACACAGGAGACTTATCTTTATTATTCTCTTTTGCTTCAGCCACCATCTGCTTCACATCACCACCCTTAAGCGCCGCATTTTCCTGAGGTTTTTCTCCATTAGGTGTGACCGGCGCGCCTTTTTGCTGTTTTTCAGGCTGCTGGTTGACTTTTTCAGGTTCCACAGGCGTATTTGCGTCTGCCTTCAATGACGGACGCGGCGCATTAGGTTCAGCCTCAGGCTTTTTAATACCGGTTGCACTCTCTACCAGATTTTTAGCATAGTCAGGGCTTGTGATATCCGGCGCTTTCTCTTGCGGCTTTACAGGGCCAAGCTGTTGAGGCTGTGGCGATGTTACTTCAGGCTTAGAAGCTTCTGCCGGCTTTTGAGCTCCCGCCCCTGCCGCCATAAGCGGCGGACGCGGCGCATTAGGTTCAGCCTCAGGCTTTTTAATACCGGTTGCACTCTCTACCAGATTTTTAGCATAGTCAGGGCTTGTGATATCCGGCGCTTTCTCTTGCGGCTTTACAGGGCCAAGCTGTTGGTTTGAATCACTATCTTTAAAACCTTTAGTGATTGCCCCGCCCTGCTGTGCAGGTTGTTCAGTAGCAAGTTGCTCAGCGTCTGCTTTTGCTTTATCTATAGCCATTCTTGCTTTAGTTTCAGCAACTGCTGCTGCTCTTGAATTTACGCCTTCTGCCAGTTCACCTTCCTTAGGGGCTTTGGCTTGAGCAACATCAATTGAGTTGTTTATGTTAGTTTTAGTTTCCTGAGATAATCCATCAAGGCCATCAACAGTAGATTTCGCAACCCTCCTGGCCTCCGTCATAGCTTCCTGATAAGGTTTGCTATAAGGACCGTCATATTTAGGATCACCATTAAGATCAGAGAATTTTTGGGCGAATGCATCAACCGATCTTTGCGCAACCGGGTTTAGCTCTCCCTCTTTATTCATACCCATTACAGGCAGGCCGATCTCATTTTCAATCTGTTTAACATTGTCATTGGTCAGATCACCAATAGCAGTTTTTATTGTAGGTTCTGCTGTTGACGAGGCTGATTTTGTTACCGTATCTCTCGTTTCAGTGCCTTTTTGCTGACCTGAAGCTTCTGGCTGAGCCTGCACAACCGCCTTTTTTTCATCTATGGCTTTTTGAGTTGCCGCAGCAAGTACTTCAGAAGGAGTGCCCTGCTTGCCGCGAACCTGTTCTGCAACATCTTTTGCGTATTGCTGTTTTTTATCTTCAGGAATATTTTCGTTAGAATATACAGAAAGTGCAGCCATAGTCTCAGGCCCTGCACCTTTTTCTGTGATACCGTGGTCTTTCTTGAAGTTATCAATCGCGGTTTCTGTCAAACCCGGCTTGCCGTTCCTTGGCCTTTGGTTATAACCAAAATCTTCTTTGGCTATCATTACCGCTTTTGTATCTTTCCCGTTTTCGTCCTTTGCGTATTTAACGCCGTCCTTTGAAGCCCTGTAAGACTCAACACCTTCCGATTTTACATAACCGGCTTTTTCAAGCGCTTCCTGAACGTTTCTTGTATCATCAGCTTCTGCACCTGTATTTTTATTACTATAACCCTGTTTTATCACAGTGCCTTTATCTGCCATGCCGGCAAGCGCAACCTCACGCGCACTTGGTTCTACGGCCTTGAATTCTTCAGGAGCAGGAACTGCACCATCACCTTTCCCGTCTTTTTCAGGGCCAGATGAGCCTTTTTTTGCAGTTATAACAGGTTGTGCACCGGGAGCATCAGAACCCGCCACAGCTGGTGATGGCGGAGCATCAGAACCCGCCACAGCTGGTGATGGCGGAGCATCACCACCTGCCAACGCAGGATTTTGAGGAGTTACACCTTCAGGAATTGTATTTAGCGCCTCTTCGGGATCTCTTGGAGGAGTTATGCCCGCCGACTCTGCAAGTGTGCTGCCTTCAGGCAATTGTGGCTCTCCCGTATTTTTAGTTGTAAGGTCAGCGCCAAAAGTTGTGCCGCCGGCAATTTCCTGCGCCCTTTCAGGCGTTAAAGGATCTGTTAAATTTGGAACATCAATTTTCGGCTCTGCCATCATTGGCGTAACTTCAGGTATCGCATCGGGAATTGCACCAAGTGCATCTTCAGGGCTTCTTGACTGAGTTATGCCAGCCGACTCTGCAAGTGTGCTGCCTTCAGGCAATTGTGGCTCTGCCATCATTGGCGTAACTTCAGGTATCGCATCGGGAGCAGATGATTTTGTTGCAGGAGCATCTACGGCTGTCATTGCAGCCCTTGCATCATCGGCCGCTTTCATTGATGCCGCAAGATTTTCACCCAACTGTCCGGCTTCACTGCCCAGCCTTGCTGCCTCATCATCATTACCGTTTGCAGAAGCTTCCAGAATTGCATTTCCGTTGTCATAAAGCGCGCGGCGGTCTGCCTCAACTTTAGCATCAAGGGCAGCAATCTCAGGCGTAATTGATTTAGTTGTATCAGAACCGCTATTACCTGACGAAGATTCATCAGCCACCACCGACTCATCATTACCGTCAGGCCCCTGGTCAATTACGTCACTTGCAGTACTTGCAGCAATACTTGGTGCAGGCTCAACTTTATCTGCAGGAACATCGTCAACTACCACCGACTCATCATTACCGTCAGGCCCCTGGTCAACCTCATCTTTCGCAGAGCTTGTTTCCGGCTGGCTTGCTGCGGGTGGCGCCGCCGATTCAGGCGGAGTTTCAGATTGCCTCCCTGCTGCTGCCGAAGCTGTATTATCACGAAAATCTATAGACGCAGGATCTGCCACTACACCAAAATCGTCACCTGTTTCCTGATTACCCATACCCTGATCAATAGCACCTTTTTTTGAGCTAACAGTGTTCTCATCTTTAGGTCCTGTTACTTCAGAAGGAAGTTCGGCCTGATCAACTTTTGCCGCACCCTCGCCATTTACCCGTTCGCCATCCTGCATTTCTGCAGTAGCTTGAGGTTGCCGCGGTGCCGGTTCAGTTGAAGCAGCAGATTCTTCCCTTGCAGCGGCAGCTGCTGCATCAAGCTTTGCCTGACGTTCGGGTGAACGTGTTGTTGTTTGCAGCGCCTGTTCAGCTGTTGCCTGTGCAGGCTCTGTGTTTTCAGCCGTTTCAGCAGGAGCAGGATTTGCAGTTGTCGGCGCACCTTCCCTTGCAGGAGTGGTGATATTTTTTACCGCCTGACCGTTACTTACAACCTGGCTTGGGCCATCAAAACTCACTGCAATGGAATCGCCTTCCATGGCACTTTCGGGAATAGAAATTGCAGGAGCTTCTGTTTGAAGAGGAAGTTCTATCGGAGTTGCCGTAAGGCCTGGCTCTATTGATCTATAGACGCAGGATCTGCCACTACACCAAAATCGTCACCTGTTTCCTGATTACCCATACCCTGATCAATAGCACCTTTTTTTGAGCTAACAGTGTTCTCATCTTTAGGTCCTGTTACTTCAGAAGGAAGTTCGGCCTGATCAACTTTTGCCGCACCCTCGCCATTTACCCGTTCGCCATCCTGCATTTCTGCAGTAGCTTGAGGTTGCCGCGGTGCCGGTTCAGTTGAAGCAGCAGATTCTTCCCTTGCAGCGGCAGCTGCTGCATCAAGCTTTGCCTGACGTTCGGGTGAACGTGTTGTTGTTTGCAGCGCCTGTTCAGCTGTTGCCTGTGCAGGCTCTGTGTTTTCAGCCGTTTCAGCAGGAGCAGGATTTGCAGTTGTCGGCGCACCTTCCCTTGCAGGAGTGGTGATATTTTTTACCGCCTGACCGTTACTTACAACCTGGCTTGGGCCATCAAAACTCACTGCAATGGAATCGCCTTCCATGGCACTTTCGGGAATAGAAATTGCAGGAGCTTCTGTTTGAAGAGGAAGTTCTATCGGAGTTGCCGTAAGGCCTGGCTCTATTGGCGCCGGAGCTTCAGTTGCAGGTGCAGGTTTAATTGCAGTTGGCGCGCCGGTTGTGGGAACTCCCTCTACAGCATTACCTGTAAGCCTTACTGCCTCGCCCTGACCGTTTACAACAGTATTTGTGCCATTCCAGTTGATCTGGACACCGCCCTGATTGCCTTGAGCAGCCGCAGCTTCTGTTGCTGCCGGTGCACTACCTGTATTTCCCTCTACCATTTTTCCCCCGGAAATTTACTATATTCAATAGCGTAACATAGCAAATTTCTGTTACAAATATGTTAACTATTGTAAAAATTCTTTATTTTTGTTGACACATGTACTAAACCATTGATTTATGAAGTTCAAGATATTCACACTTTTCCCCGAAATGTTCCCCGGCACCCTAAATTACTCGCTTGCAGGCGAAGCTTTGAAGCAGGGCAAATGGGGGTATGAAACCGTCTACATTCGTGATTTCGGAATTGGCAAGCATAAACAGGTTGATGACTCACCTTTTGGGGGTGGAGCGGGCATGGTCATACGCCCTGACGTAATGGGTGAGGCCATAGAGTCAGTCCCTGCCCTGCCGCTTATCTATCTTTCACCGCGCGGAAAGCCGCTTACGCAAAAAAAAGCGGAGGAGCTTTCAAAGCTGCCTGAACTTGGTATCATTTGCGGAAGGTTTGAAGCAATTGATGACCGCGTGATAAATCATTATGGCATAGAAGAAATAAGTATTGGCGATTACATACTTTCAGGCGGTGAGCCTGCGGCAATTGTGCTTATGGACTCAATAATACGCATTTTACCCGAAGTTATTGGCAATACGGGAACGCATGATGAAGAAAGTTTTTCTGACGGACTTTTAGAATATCCGCATTATACACGCCCTGCGGAATGGAAAGGAGTTGGCGTGCCGCCGGTACTTACATCGGGCAATCACGGTGAAGTTGCCAAATGGAGAAAAGCGCAAAGCCTTGAAATAACCAAGGCACGACGTCCTGACCTTTTAAAGAAGTAGAAAATATTGTTTTGAAGTAGTTGCAATTATTTTGCAGGCGCTGGACTTATTTAGCAGGTGCTGCCTGTGCAACTTCAGTTTTCTTCGCAGAAAGCTCTTTAGGGTTAAGTATCTTCTGTCTTAGCTCTTTATCAACCACGCCGTCTTCAGCAAGGCCGTTTTCTTTTTTATATCTATTAACCGCAACTTCGGTCTTTTCCCCGAAATAACCTGTCTGGTTAGGCTTTTCCATGCCGAGTGCAGCCTGCAGTTCCTTGATTGCCTGCCTTTCTGCAACCGGTGCGTTTTTACCGCCGTCGCCTTTATCATAAACACCGTTATCACGAAAATTACCTGCAATTTTTTGCGCGGCCTGTTTTGCTTCAGTAGTAATTGATGATGCAACGCCCGACTCTTTTCCTTCAGCAGCTCCTTCAGATCTTTCCGTTTTACGCAGTTTTGGCTTACGAACCTCGGCACCGTCATTTGCCGCAACGTTATTGGCGGTGGAAGCGCCGGATTTTTCCTCTTCTTTTTTCTTATCGGCCGGTTTTCCCGTTAAGGCTTGTAGCGCCGCAGCAGAAGAATCGTACGTAGATTCTTTACTTAATTTCGCCGCCGTACTCTGATCATATACATTCTCTATGCCCATCAGCTGGTCATAGGTGCGCCTGTCAAGCAAACCGGACTCAGGCAGTTTTTCATCTTTTTTGTGGGCCTTGTTGTAATCTTTCTGAAAATTAAGAACGGCAGCGGTAGTTTTATCACCAAAAAAGCCTGTACGCTCTTTCATGCCCAGAGCTTTCTGGATCTCTTTTACCGCCTCAACATCTTCTGTTTTTGCACCTTTACCGCCGGAACCGTGGGCATAAACAATATCACCCATCATCTCAGCCGTAATGCCGGTATTTATATTATCTGCAAGATTATTACACAGACTTGTGCGCTGCCATGGCCATGCGCCCATAACGCAGAATGTACCGCCTTCTTTTGTGGCACCGATACCCGAACTTGGACCAATGTCACCATGGTTACCAACCGCAGTACCGGTTTTAAAACCTGTGACGCCTTCATGTGTAACTACTGCCTGCCCTGTATGGTTACGCATTCTTTTCTGTTTAGTATCATAGTGCGTTGGCTGATCCATATCAGGCAAATGGTCTGCGTGCTTTTGTTCAAAAGCATACATTAGTTTTGCCATGTCATACGCCGTGGAATAATGCGTTTCACGGTTCATGCCTTCAACCGTTGTAAAATGCGTTGAAGGTATTTGCCCTTCTTTAAAGCCAAGAACCTTTGCGGCGTTATCGTTCATTTTTTCAACGAACCTGTTTATTTCCACAGTTTGTTCTGGCGTAAAATAATTTGTACCGATGGGTTTATTGATATTGCTAAGATCGCCGATATCAGGGTTCATAACGCGGCAGGCAAGTTTATTTGCCGAAGCATTATCGGAATATGTCATCATCCTTCTGATATCGTCTTTGTTATTCGCGTAGAATTCCGGCCATTTATCACCGCACTGCTCAATCATTGTATGCAGTGCCCACATTTTTGTAATGGAAGCGGGGTCCTGTTTTTTGTGCGGGTCTTTGCTGAAGCTTTCGCCCAGTAATAAATGCCCGTGTTTATCTAATGATGCATATGAAACCATGGTCTAAATCCTGACGAATGCAATCTTGTTAGAGTACCTCATGTAAAAAACTAACATGATAATACTACCGAATTATTACATTTTTCTGAATTAAATCTTGATTTTACAGGTATTAGCTAAATGCCAGCTGGCTTGGGGCCGTAGTACGGCGGGTAACCAGAGTGGTTGGGTCAACAGGAGAAAGAGCGGAAGTTTCCTGTTTTTTATCAATATCATGGCCTGACGCAGTTTTTTGGCGGTAGCCATGTTCCTGCTTATATTCCCTAGCTTGTTCCCTGATAGTTTCAACAAAGCCCTGCCTTTGGGCATCATTGGCAAAGTCATAGTTTTCTCTATCACCCGAAACCTTGACCATCAGCTTGCTTGC
>CAYVII010000023.1:0-13977 GCA_964451475.1 uncultured Rickettsiales bacterium | reverse complement strand
CTTCGGTATTTGCAAAATGGCCAACCGGTTCACCATTAACAAACAGCGCGATGGAAAATTTGCCAAAACAGGTTTCAATTGCCAGTAATTGCTCAAAAGGAGGTTGCATGACAGAGGCTTTACCATATGAAGAGGCAGAAAAAAAGCTTTTAGAGATACATAGCTGGGGTAGCAACACCGAAGAACTTACCAAAAGATTTGAATTTAAGAACTTTAAGTCCGCACTGGAGCTGGTGAATAAAATTGGCGAAATTGCCGAAAAACATAAACATCACCCCGATATTTCTTTTGGCTGGGGATATGTTGATATACTTATCACGACTCATTCAGCCGGCGGACTTACCGAGGCTGATTTTAAACTTGCGAAGGAAATTGATAAATTATGAGCCAGATGCTCCCTACCAGCTTTCACCTCCATCTGGTTTCTGATTCTACGGGCGAGACAGTATCCAGCATTTCACGCGCGGCACTTGCGCAGTTTGAAGGCATTGAGGCCGAAGAACATACATGGGCAATGGTACGCACAAAAGGGCAGGTAGAAAAACTGCTGGAAAATATAAAGAACCACCCGGGAATAGTATTTTTCACAATTGCCGATGATAATCTTGCCGAGCAGCTTCAAAGCGGCTGCCAGCAGCTTGGCTGCCCCACCGTGCCTGTTATAAAACGTCCGGTACAGGAACTTTCCCGCTTTTTAGGCATTACTCCTTCACACCGCATGGGCGTTCAGCACGAGATGGACGCAGATTATTTTGAACGCGTTGATATTATAAATTTTGCTCTGGCGCATGATGACGGTCAGGCAAGCTGGGAACTGGAAGAAGCGGATATTGTCATAGTTGGTGTTTCACGCACTTCAAAATCACCTACTACTATGTACTTAGCTTACCGCGGCTATAAAACTGCTAATGTGCCATATGTCCCGGGCTGCGAACTGCCGGATATTGAGAAGTTGAAAAAGCCGTTGGTAGTTGGGCTTACAATTGGCTCAGAACGTCTTGAGCAAATTCGTAAAAGCCGGCTTGCATCGCTTGATCATCCTGAACGTACTAATTATACCGACACCCAGACTATTGAAGATGAACTGGAAGAGGCGCGCCGCTATTTCAATAAACACAAATGGCCGGTTATTGATGTGACACGCAAAAGCGTAGAGGAAACTTCCGCCCTTATCATCCAGAAATATACCGACAGGAAGGAGAAGAATGATAAACTTAAATAAGAATGTGAAACATAAGGCTTTTGTTATCGGTCACCCGATATCGCATTCTCTTTCCCCGAAACTGCACGGTTACTGGATAAAGGAATATGGCATTGACGGAAGCTATGAGGCCATTAACTGCCCGCCTGAATATTTTGTAAAAACAATCCGCAAACTGGCAAATACCGGTTACGCGGGCGGCAACGTGACTATTCCTCATAAAGAAGTTGCTCTTATGGTTGCGGATAGTTCCGACTCTTTAGCCAAAAAAATTGGTGCAGCGAACACTCTCATATTCAATAACGGTAAAATTCACGCCTCAAATACCGACGCATACGGATTTACAGAGAATCTAAAATCGGGCGGATTCGATTTTACAAATGTAAAAAATACCAAAAACAATAATGAATCCAATGCGCTTGTTCTTGGAGCGGGCGGAGCATCCCGTGCCATAATTGTCGCACTGCAAGAACAAGGTATGAATGTACTTCTGACCAACCGCACCTTGGATAAATCCAAAAAAATTGCCCGTGAATTTAACTGCGAAGTTATAAAATGGGAAAAAAAAGAAGAGGTGCTGCCCAAAATCAAACTACTGGTCAACACAACCTCGCTTGGCATGAAGGGTCAGGATGATCTGGAAATAGATCTTTCGACCCTGCCGCCAGATGCCACAGTCAATGACATAATCTATAACCCCCTGGAGACAAAATTACTCTCTCAGGCACGCGCACTTAAACTTCACTCAGTAGATGGCCTGGGCATGTTACTTAATCAGGCCGCTCCGGGTTTTGAAAAATGGTTTGGCAGGTATCCGGAAGTAACACCGGAATTATATCGGCAGCTGGCAAAAAACTTTGTATGATTTTCTTGGCTAAAATTACCGCGCATTGATTCGCCTGTGCAGTCTGTTTTTTAACCCCCTCTGAATCGGGTTTTAACCCCCTTAGGAGCAAAGAAGATTCGGATTCCGAATGTTTCACGTGAAACATAAAAAAACTATCTTATATTAGCTATATGACATCTATCGGACTAACCGGAAATATCGCCTCGGGAAAATCTCATATCGCAGAGATTTTCAAGTCATTGGATGTGGCCGTTCAAGACGCCGATAAAGTTGCACATAGCGTACTTGATAACGAAGCGTTCGAAGACATAAAAAAACATTTTCCCGACTCAATAGTGAATATGGTCATAGACCGCAGAAAACTAGGGTCTATGGTATTTACCGATGATACAAAATTAAAGCTGCTTGAAAGCATAACCCACCCGCATGTGAGAAGAAAAAATCTTGAGTTCATCGCAGCAAATAAAAACAAGATCTGCCTGATAGAAATTCCACTTTTATTCGAGACAAAAGCAGAAGAGATTTTCGACCATATTGTATATGTGGATGTGAGTGAAGAGACACAAAAAAAACGCGCGCTGGAAAGACCAAGTTTCACACCTGAAAAACTGGATCATGTTCTAAAACGCCAGCACATAATTTCACCCGAAGAAAAAAAACGTAAGGCAGATTTTATTATTGATAATAACACCGGCGCTGATACGCTTTCCCAGATCAAAAAAATACTGGAGCAGGTATGCGTGAGATAGTCTTTGATACGGAAACAACAGGCATAGGTTTTGCAGAAGGCCATCGCATAATAGAAATTGGCGCAGTTGAGCTTATAGATAAATACCGCACGGGTAAGAACTTCCACGTATATATAAATCCCGAGCGCCCGGTATCTGAAGGCGCATTCAAAGTGCATGGCATCAGTGACGAATTCCTGAAAGACAAGCCTGTCTTCCCTTTAATAGTTGCCGAGTTCCTTGATTTCATAAAAGACTCTAAGCTTATTGCCCATAATGCCGGCTTTGATATGGGTTTCATCAACCACCATTTTTCCCAGCTTGGCGTTCCGCTTATTAACGGTGACAGAGTAATAGATACTCTTGATATTGCCCGCAAAAAATATCCCGGTGCAAAAAACAATCTTGATGCCCTTTGCTCCAGACTCGGGATAGACACCTCTGCCCGTATCCACCACGGCGCCCTTCTGGATGCCGAACTGCTGGCCGATTGCTATCTTGAAATGATGGGGGCAGGTGCAAAACAACGCAACCTTATGTTTGCCTCTGCCGTCATAGAAGTAACTACTGTTGAAACTCAGGTGAGCCTAAGCCCCGGTGACCGTTATTTTGAACCGCGTGATTTTTCCCCTTCGCAAAACGAGCTGGAAGCGCATGAAAAATTCCTTGAGTCTATCAAGAACCCTTTGTGGAAAGTGGCAAATTAACTAGGCTTGCCAGCAGCCTTGGTAATTGGTATAACCCACCGCATGAAACGTAATCTTACATTTTTGCTTTTCCCTGCGCTAATAGCGCTGGCGGGCTGCTCATCTATTGAAACAGACAGCAAGAACTACCCTAAAGATGCCGAAGATATGCGCCGCGCGGAACGTGGTAAAATATTCGGCGAAGACGGTATCAACCTGTTTGGCGGCGGCAGTAAGGAAGATGATAAAAAAGGCGGCGGTATCGGCGTGAACTCATTCCTGTGGAGAGCTTCACTTGATACTTTAAGCTTTATGCCGATCACTCAGGCAGACCCTTTTGGCGGCGTGATACTTACTGACTGGTATGAAGATGCCGGCGCAAAAGGCGAGCGTTTCAAAGTTAACGTCACAATACTTGATGACCGCCTGCGCTCTGACGGTATTCGCGTTGCTGTATTCAAGCAGAAGCTGGATGAAACAAATACATGGCGTGATAGCGAGGTTGCCAAAACAACTGCTACAGATCTTGAAAACGCCATTCTTACCCGTGCACGCCAGCTTCGTATAAAGCAGACAGGCAAGTAAAATGGAATATAATCCTGAAAGCACCGAACTGAAGTGGCAGAAACTTTGGAGCGAAAACCAAAGCTTTAAATTTGATGCAGGCAGCTCAAAGCCAAAATCCTATATTCTGGAAATGTTCCCATACCCGTCTGGGCGTATCCACATGGGTCACCTTCGTAACTATACAATTGGCGATGCTATCGCGCGCTTCAAACGCAGCAGCGGTTTTAATGTTCTCCACCCGATGGGATGGGATGCTTTTGGCCTGCCTGCAGAAAATGCGGCGATTGAAAATAAAGTAAGCCCCGGCGATTGGACATATAAGAATATTGATGCGATGCGCAGTGAACTTCAACGCATCGGCCTTTCTTATGACTGGTCACGCGAAGTAGCAACCTGCCACCCGAATTATTATAGGCACGAACAAAAATTCTTTTTAGATTTCCTGAAAAACGGTTTGGCTTACCAGAAAGAGTCCACTGTAAACTGGGATCCTGTTGATAATACCGTTCTTGCAAATGAACAGGTGATAGATGGCCGCGGCTGGCGTTCCGGCGCACTGGTTGAACGCCGTAAACTTAAACAATGGTTCCTTAAAATTTCTGACTTCTCGGAAGATCTGCTAAACGGTTTAAAAGAGCTTCAGGGCTGGCCCGATGCAGTTAAGACCATGCAGGAAAAATGGATCGGTAAATCTGAAGGCGCCCATATTGATTTTGAGATCATTGGTCGTAAAGACCGCTTAAAAGTTTTCACTACCCGTCCTGATACTATTTTCGGCATGAGCTTTGCAGCAATTGCACCCGCTCACCCGATCGCGGAAGAACTGAAAGCAAATAACAAAGCTCTTGCTGATTTTATTATTGAGTGCAACCAGATTGCCAATACTGAAGAAGCTTTAGAAAAAGCAGAAAAGAAAGGTTTTGATACCGGCCTTAAAGTTAAGCATCCGTTCAACGGAAAAGAGATACCGCTTTACGTTGCTAACTTCATTCTTATGGAGTACGGCACAGGCGCAATCTTCGGCTGCCCGGCACATGATGAGCGTGATGAAGCTTTTGCAACAAAATACAATCTGCCGATTATTCAGGTAGTAAATGAAGAAAATAAGCTGGAAAATTCTGAGTTCTTAAATGGGCTGGATGTTCCTGCAGCAAAAAAACGTGCCATAGCAGAATTTGAAAAACTAGGGCAGGGCAAAGGCCAGATAACTTACCGCCTTCGTGACTGGGGTGTTTCACGCCAGCGTTATTGGGGTTGCCCGATACCGATTATTTATTGCGATAGCTGTGGCACTGTTCCGGTTCCTGAAAATCAATTACCTGTAGAGCTTCCAAAAGATGTTACGTTTGATAAACCGGGTAACCCGTTAGACCACCACCCAACCTGGAAAAATGTTGATTGCCCGTCATGCAAAAAATCTGCGAAACGTGAGACTGATACATTTGATACTTTCTTCGAAAGCTCATGGTATTTTGCACGTTTCTGTTCTGATGATAACGCACAGCCTTTAAAAGATGCTGATAAAATATTACCGGTAGATAATTACATCGGCGGCATTGAGCACGCTGTTCTTCACTTGCTTTACGCACGTTTCTTCACCCGCGCACTTACTAAATGCGGCCTGATGAATGTGAAAGAACCATTCAAAAATTTGCTGACCCAAGGCATGGTATGCCACCCGACTTTCAAGAATGAAAAAGGCGAGTGGATCTACCCTGAAGAAGCAAATGAAAGATCGGTAAAAGGCCCTTCTGTAAAGATGAGCAAATCTAAGAAAAACGTGGTTGATCCTAACCGTATAGTAAAAGAATACGGCGCCGATACTGCACGTTTATTCATGCTTTCAGATAGCCCGCCAGAACGTGATCTTGAATGGTCAGATGAAGGCGTTGAAGGTTCATTTAAATTCTTAAACCGCGTTTGGCGTTTGGCACTTTCAGTTAAAGAAGAAGCTGCATCTGACGATATTAAAAAGAAAACCGCAAAAGCAATTGCTGATGTAACTTACGCTTTAGAAAATAATCATTTCAACAAAGCAGTTGCCGCAATACGCACGTTATTTAATGAAATTTCTGCAACCCCTGCACGTGAAAGTGTTGAGACTCTGCTTAAACTTTTAAACCCTCTTACTCCGCATATCGCAGAAGAACTTTGGGTTCAGATAAAAGCAAAAGGCAGCGTGAATGAATGGCCGAAAGCCGATAGCTCACTACTTGCCAATGACTCGGTAAGCGTGGCAATTCAGGTAAACGGCAAAAAACGCGCAGTTGTTGAGCTTCCAAAAGATGCATCTGAAGCTGCTGCAAAAGAAGCTGCATTTAAAGAACCGAATGTGTTAGAGTTCGCAAAACCTGAAACTATCAAGAAATTCATTTATGTCCCTAACAAGATCATTAATATTGTCGCTTAGTTTAGCTGCCGTTTCTGCCTGCGGTTTAAAACCCGTTCATGCAAAAATGGATAGTGGTTTAGCCGCCGAACTTTCATCGGTTCAAATAGGGAATATCAGCACTAACCGTGATGCAAATGTTGCAGCAAATGCCGGCGCCCGTGAAAGTCAGGTACTGAAATATAAACTGTCCGAGCTTCTTGCACCCGATAATAATTCAGCCATGGCAGGCTACAGGCTTGATATTGACCTGACGGTGGAAAAAGGCGAACTTGGTATCCAGCAGGACTTACGCGTTACACGTTACGATATTATTGAAACCGCAGATTACCGTTTAATATCATTAGCCAATAACCAGATAGTAACCCAGGGAAGAGCACGTATAAAAAGCAGCTTTAACCGTACGGCCTCTGAATTCTCCACTTTCGTGGCAGAAGAAGATGCATCGGAAAAAGCGGCTGAAGAACTTGCACAGGAAATCAAGCAGCGGCTTACTGCCTATTTCGCAAGATAAGATTAAATAGCTAGCGGACGACCCGAAAACAGCAAGTTACGGCTGCTATGTTTCCATCCTGACCGGGTTAGCAAGTATTTCCGCCCGCCGCTAGCCGACATCTCTTATAAAAGTCATTTCCGCCGAGTCAATCCATCTTTTCCGTCTCTTTATGTACAGCCTGTGGAAAACTGTGGATAACTTCTGGATAAAGAATCCCCTTTTCCCGTATCTCACCCCCAAGCTGTGGGTAAAAACGGTTATCCACAAGTAATACTCCGGTTAAAAACCTTTTCAACCGCCTGTGAATAACAAACCCAAGCTTATGATATATATAAAATTAATCTGTTGACAAAACTGTTAAAAACCCTTTCAAAAATAGTAATCCACAATTTACCGTGTATATAAGAATAAGAAACAAGATATTATATATATAATATATTTCTTTTATTATTATCTTCAGTCTGCCGGACAAAGCATAAAATAGTTGAATTTATGGCTTGACTTGTATGGATAAAGCACTTAAAAGCGCACCTCCTGATGATTTTGTCAGGATACATAACAGGATACTGTTGTTGGTTTAACAAACAAGTCCGGAGGATAAATGGCTAAAGTAGCTACTTTCGAAAAAAACGCGAAGCGCGCGCGTCTTATAAAAAAATATGAGAAAAAACGTGCTGCCCTAAAAGCGACAATCAAAAACAAAGAAACCAGTGAAGAAGACCGTTTCGCAGCGGTTATCGAACTTGCAAAACTACCGCGTAACTCTGCAAAGAACCGTTACCGTAACCGTTGCAAGATCACAGGCCGTCCACGCGGTAACTACCGCATTTTTGGTCTTTCACGTATCACGCTAAGGGAATATGCCTCTAACGGCCTTATTCCGGGCGTTCGTAAAGCTAGCTGGTAAGGAGATTTTAACATGTCGATGACAGACCCTATCGCGAATATGATCGCAAGCCTTAAAAACGGCCAGTTGGCTCGTAAGGCGTCTATAAACATTCCTACATCAAAACTTAAAAAAGCTGTTCTGGCTGTTCTTCTTTCTGAAGGCTACATTGCAGCAGTTGAAGATGCAAAAGATGAAAACGGTCACCCTATACTGAAAGTTAGCCTGAAATACCATGAAGGCCAACCGGTTATCCGTTCTATTGCCCGCGTATCTAAACCGGGCCGCCGCGTTTATGCAGCAGTTGGCAAAATGCCAAAAGTTCATAACGGTCTTGGCGTTATCATCGTATCAACATCAAAAGGCGTGATGAGCGATTTCGATGCTCGTCAGGCAAACATCGGAGGCGAGCTGCTTTGCAGCGTGTTCTAATATGTCCCGCGTAGGTAAACTTCCAATTAAAACTGCTGGCGCTCAAGTAAAGCTTGAAGGCCAGAATATCAACGTTAAAGGCCCTAAAGGGGAACTTAACTTCACTCTTCACCGTCTTGTTACGGCTAAAGTTGCAAATGATGAAATCGTTCTGACTCCTGAGTCAAAAACGAAAGAAGCTCGTATGCAATGGGGTACTGCCCGCGCCGTTATCAACAATATGGTTAAAGGCGTAAAAGACGGCTACACTGTTGAAATGGTGATGCAGGGTACTGGTTACCGTGCAAACGTTCAAGGTAACATCATTTCAATATCTGTTGGTTATTCACACGAGATCAAATTCGGTATCCCTAAAGGCATCACAATTACATGCCCGCAGCCTACTGAAATAGTAATCTCTGGTGCCGACAAACAAAAAGTTGGCCAGATAGCTGCCGAGATCCGCGCATTCCGCAAACCTGAACCTTACAAAGGTAAAGGTATCCGTCGTAAAGGTGAGTATGTTCGCCGCAAAGAAGGGAAGAAAAAGTAGGTAAATTATGAAAGTAAGCTCAACTACAAGAAGAAAATTCCGCACACGTGCGAGATTTAAGAAAGATGCAAGCGGTCGCGTGCGCCTTTCAGTTCACCGTTCTCCTAAACACATTTACGTTCAGGTAATTGATGATGTTAAAGGCGTAACAATTGCTGCAGCTTCATCAAATGAAGCTGAGATCAAAAAAGGTCTTAAAAACACCGGTAACGCGGAAGCTGCCAAGAAAGTGGGTGCCGAGATCGGCAAACGCGCTCTTGCCGCTAAAGTTGATACTGTGGTTTTTGACCGTGGTTCATTCCGTTATCATGGCCGCATCAAGGCGCTTGCAGAAGCTGCCCGTGAAGCCGGTCTTAAATTCTAGAGGAAACGAAAAATATGGCACAACAGCAATTTACACAAGAAAGAGAAGGCGATGCCCTTATTGAGAAACTGGTTGCAGTAAACCGCGTTTCTAAAACAGTTAAAGGTGGTCGTCGTATGGGCTTTGCAGCTTTCATCGTTATGGGTGATGGCAAAGGCAAAGTTGGTTACGGTATGGGTAAAGCGAAAGAAGTACCTGAAGCTATGAAAAAGGCAACTGACGACGCTAAGAAAAATCTTATTCGTATCCCACTACGCGAAGGCCGCACAATTCACCACGATGTAAAGGGCCGTTTCGGTTCTGGCCGTGTGGTTCTTCGTGCTGCTCCATCAGGTACCGGTATTATCGCCGGTGGTCCAATGCGTGCGGTATTCGAAGCACTTGGTATCCACGACGTGGTAGCTAAATCAACTGGCGCTTCTAACCCTTACAACATGGTTAAGGCAACTATGGACGCTCTTCTTAAAACCAATGCTCCGAAAAACATCGCGGCAAAACGTGGCAAGAAAGTGAACGAGATCGTGGCCCGCCGCGAACTAGCGGAAGGCCGTCAGGTTAAAGAAACTAAAACTGAAGAGTAATTTATGGCTGAAAAGAAAAAACTAAAAGTTACCCAGACAGGCTCGCCTATCCGCCGTCAGGAGTACCAGCGCCAAACGCTAATCGGTCTTGGCCTGAACAAACGTCACCGCGAATCAATCCTGGAGGATACCCCTTCAATAAGAGGAATGATCGAGGCAGTTAAACACCTAGTTAAAGTTGAAGCTGCATAAGGCTTCGGAGGAAAAATATGAAACTGAACGAAATCAAAGATAACCCGGGCGCTACGCAGTATAAAACTCGCGTTGGTCGTGGTATCGGTTGCACAAAGGGTAAAACCTGCGGCCGTGGCCATAAGGGTCAAAAATCACGTACAGGTATCTCAAACATGGGTGAGGGTGGTCAAACTCCTCTATACATGCGTATTCCTAAACGTGGTTTCAATAACGTGAACCGTAAAGATGTTGAAGCTGTTAACATCCAGGCAATTGAAAAAGCAATTGAGCTAAAAAAGCTTGATGCAGGCTCTATCAACAAAGAAACTCTACAAAAAGCCGGCCTTACTAAAGGTCGTGGCCTTGTAAAGATCCTTGGCACTGGTGAAGTTAAAAGCAAACTGAACATTGATGCTGACCTGGCTTCTAAAACTGCTGTTGAAGCAGTTGCTAAAGCTGGCGGCAAGATCACTCTTCCTGCAGCTGAAAAAGCGGCAGCGTAAGCTGATTGCCAAATTTAAAAAGCCCGCCCTTTTAACTAAGGCGGGCTTTTTTATTTGGTCTTTTTGCAAAGAGCGGGCTTGAATATTCCCCAAAGGGTATTTAACTCTGGACTTATTAAATCAATATATTATAAAAACTCCTCCAAAATTTAAGGTTAATTTCTATGGTATCAGCAGCAGAAAAAATGGCAGCCAACGCAGGCAGAGGTGCTTTCGCAAAAGCAAAAGAACTTCATAGCCGCATATGGTTCGTGATTGGCGCTTTAATAGTTTTCCGTATAGGTACGTATATTCCTATACCGGGCGTTGACGCTAACGCGCTTCAGGCGCTTAATGCGCAAGGTGGCCTTGTTGCAATGTTCAACATGTTCTCGGGCGGTGCGCTTGGCCGTATGACCATCTTCTCGCTGAACGTATTCCCTTACATCACTGCCAGCATCATTATGCAGCTTATGACGCTTGTTTCAAAAAGCATGGAACAAATGAAAAAAGAAGGCGGTGAAACAGGCAAGCGTATAATCAACCAGTACACGCGTTACCTTACTATCCTTATTGCCGGCATGCAGGGTTTTGCACTTGCAATGCTTCTTGAAAAGATCCCCGGTGCGGTTGCAGATCCGGGTCATATTTTCCGTATCACTGCAATCATCACTATCATCGGCGGCGTACTGTTCCTTGTATGGCTGGGTGACCAGATCAACTCCCGCGGTATCGGTAACGGTATGTCCATCATCATCGCTGCAGGTATCATTGCAACTCTTCCTCAAAGCATTATCACGATGTTTGAATCGGGTCGTAAAGGCTCTCTTGATCAGGTTATCATCATCGCAATCATTCTTGCGATAGTTGCTCTTACTTTCATCATCATAGCGGTTGAACGTGCGCAGCGCCGTATTGTTATTCAGTACCCGAAACGTCAGGTTGGCAACAAATTGTTTCAGGGTGATACCACTCACCTTCCGCTTAAGCTGAACACTTCAGGCGTTATTCCTGCTATCTTCGCTTCAGCGCTACTGGGCTTTCCTATCACACTTGCAAGCTTTTCTGGTGATACAAGCTCTGAAACTCTTCAGTGGGTGCAACTATATCTTGGCCACGGCCGTCCGCTATATCTTGCGTTATACGCATTCCTTATCATCTTTTTCAGCTTTTTCTATACCGCGGTTGTTTTCAATCCGGTTGATACAGCGAACAATCTGAAAAAGAATAACGGGTTTATTCCGGGTATCCGTCCGGGTGAAAATACTGCGCAGCATCTGGACTATATCCTGACCCGTCTTACTGTTATCGGTGCGCTTTATCTAACGCTTATCTGCGCGGTACCGGAAGTATTCTACGGTCAGTTCGCCGTTCCGTTCTATATTGGCGGTACCAGCCTTCTTATCGTTATCAACGTGGTAATGGATACGATCACGCAAATTCAAACCCATCTTATCTCTCATCAATATGAAGGTCTGATCAAGAAGATGAATGCACGTGGAAAGAAAAGGAAATAATATGAACCTTATATTTTTAGGCGCGCCGGGCAGCGGCAAGGGAACGCAGGCTGAGATAATTGAAAAATCACTGAAGCTTTGCAAACTTTCAACCGGTGACATGCTTCGTGCGGCTGTAAAGGCGGGCACTGAAGTGGGCAAAAGGGCAGAAGCGGTTATGCAGGCAGGTGGCCTGGTTTCTGATGATATAGTTATCGGCATTATTGCCGATAAGATCGGCCAGCCTGAATGCAAGAACGGTTTTATTCTTGATGGTTTCCCCCGCACAATAGGCCAGGCAGAGGCTCTTGACGAAATGCTTTCTAAAAATGGCATGGAAATCAATAAGGTAATTGAGCTTGCAGTAGACGAGAAAATCCTTGTTGAACGTATTTCCGGCCGTTTTGCATGTGCGAAATGCGGTGCCGGCTACCATGATAAATTCAAGAGACCAAGGGCTGAGAACACTTGTGATTCCTGCGGTAGCCACGAATTTATCCGCAGAAAAGATGATAACGCAGAAACAGTTGCGGAACGTCTTAAAGCTTATAACAATCAAACTGCGCCATTAAAGCCATACTACGAAAAAAAAGGTAAGCTTGCTCAAATAGATGCAATGCAAGAAATTGACAAAGTGACCGCTTCTCTGGAAAAGTTAATAAAAAACTAACACAAAGTTAGTAAACTTATTCTTTAGCTATGGAAACTTGCGGCACTTTACGTCGAAAAAACGGCTTTACTCTTATAGAGATAGCTATAGGCCTTGTTGTTATTGGCGTAATTGTAGCGGCGATACTTATAGGTACAAGCCTTATATCCAGCTCGGAAGTTCAATCATTTACCAAACAGAATGCTCAATATGATGCCGCGCTGAGGAACTTCGAAACAAGGTTCCGTACCTTGCCGGGTGATACCACTCTTGTTTCGCCTGCCGGTGACGGTGATAACAGGATAGAAGATAACGAGGGTGTGGCCGATATAGGTGCAAGTTGGTCAAGCGGTAACGGTGAGGTGGCAAATTTCTGGAGACACCTAAGCTCAACCAACACATTAAAAGCTGCAAGCGGTGTAAACTTTACAAATACACTTACAACAAAACTGGAAACAGACCTTACCAGCAATACCGCTCCTAACGTACCGGGTGTAAAATTAGGCGCAAAAGGTACCGGTATAATTGTTACGAATGATAACGGTGCCCTTGGGCCTCTTGGCATGCAGGGTTCGTATGTTATCGGTGTGGTAACAGGTATTACCGGAACCGGTGAACTGGATTTTGCAAAACTGGGCGCGGCATTTAGCGGCCAGCAAATGGCGGCGATGGATGCAAAGCTGGATGACGGTACGCCAAACTCGGGTGATATTCGTGCATTTCAGGGAGCTAGTGATACTGAAGTTACTGCTTATGACACATCATCAAACTCACCTGTTTATACTGCCGCTGTAAGATATCTAAAACTTACTGATACAAAAACAGAAGCAACTGCAGGAGTGGATTGCGGTTGCGGCGCGGGCATTGCCTGCTATTCGGATCCGGGCGGCTGTTCGGGCAACGGTACATGGGATCAGTGCGGAAATACTTGTAGCTGTTCGTCAGGTACATGGAACGGCACTACGTGCGAGATAGACTGCGGTTGCGGGTCAGGAAATGCCTGCTACACGGATCCGGGCGGATGCTCCGCAGCTGGCGGTACATGGGATACTTGCGGCAATACTTGCAGCTGCCCTTCAGGCTCATGGGACGGTGTTAACTCAATGTGCGTATCAGATTGTGGTTGCGGCTCGGGCAATACCTGCTATTCGGATCCGGGCGGCTGCTCGGGCAACGGTACCTGGGACTCGTGCAACAATACCTGCTCATGCTATAGCGGCTCATGGGATGGTTCGTATTGTTCATATGACTGTGGTTGCGGCTCGGGCATGAGCTGTTACTCGGATCCGGGCGGCTGCTCGGGCAACGGTAGCTGGGACTCGTGCAACAACTATTGCAGCTGCTGGAGCGGTAGCTGGGATGGTTATTCTTGTGGGATGAGCTGTAACTATTCAGACCCGGGCGGCTGCTCAGGCAACGGTAGCTGGGACTCGTGCAACAATACCTGCTCGTGCTATAGCGGTTCAT
>CAYVII010000022.1:0-14255 GCA_964451475.1 uncultured Rickettsiales bacterium | reverse complement strand
GTAAATGGATTTTGATAGGGTGAGTATGGTGTATTCAAGTGCTGTAGTGGCGCAGAAGCTGGAAGACCTAAATTCCGGTTTGCTAAAAGGCCATTATATTTTCAATAGTGATTCTTACGATAACCAGCGTTTTAGCGCGCCGGAGAAATATTCGCGTAACATAAGCTATGATATTACCGAGGATAGGGATCTGATAGACCAGTATCTTTCAATCCGTCAGGAAATTTACCGCCAGTCATATAATGACCCTAATGTGGGTGAGGATTATACCGATAAAGTAAGCCATATATTTGTTGCGCGCGCAGGCGCAGGCAATGTTATTGGCGGCCTAAGGCTAACAATATCTGCCCCTAACAGGCCTAATATATTGCCTATAGAACTTTCCGGCGTGAATATAAGAAGCCTTTTCCCGCAGATAGATTTTGACAAGGTTACATTCGGTGAGGCTTCCCGCCTTGCGGTACTGCCTGATTTCCGCGACGGGGCGGTTTCTGACATGCTCCTTATGAACTCTAAGGAATATTTTGTTCGTGAGATGGGTGCGGAGATAGGCTTTGGCTGTTCTACAATGGCGCATATTAAAAAATTTAGCAGGTTCATTAACCGTCTTGGCTATAATTTTATTATAAGACAAGATGTTAATGTGAAGGTTGCAAGTTCTGACGCAGAGCTTTACCTATGGGCCATAGACTTCACTTCCGATGCCCGTTTTAGCCAGATTCTGCAAGGAGAACAAGACCTTGATGTTGCAAATTTGCAATTGGAAAAAGCCTAAAAATTTAGCTAAATTAACTTCAAATTAACTGCGGGATGTTAGATATGCCTTACGAAAAGTGAGGCAATATGAAGAATCTTTACTCGAAAGTTGCGTTATCTGCCGTGCTAATAAGCATCGGCAAAAATGCTTATGCGCAATCAGCAAGTATTGACGACCTGATGAATCTTTCACTTAAAGAACTGACGCAAATTGAAGTAACGTCTGTTTCAAAAACTTCCGAGAAAGCAAACGAGGCGGCGGCGGCAATTACAGTAGTTACGCACGAAGATATAAGACGCAGCGGCGCAAATAATTTACCTGAAGTCTTACGCATTGTTCCAGGTGTGCAGGTTGCGCAGCAGGATGCAAATAAATGGATAGTTACATCACGCGGTTTTTCTTCAAGCTCACAATTTTCAAATAAAATGCTGGTGCTGATCGACGGCAGGTCAATTTACAGCCCGATATTTTCCGGCGTATTGTGGGAAGAGCAAATGACCCCGCTTGAAGATGTTGAGCGTATTGAAGTCATCCGCGGTCCCGGTTCAGCGCTTTGGGGTGCTAATGCGGTTAACGGTATCATCAATATTATAACAAAGAGCGCTTCCGATACTCAGGATACATTAATATCATCGGGCTTTGGTACGTTTGAGCGCAGTAACCAATATGCGCGCCATGGCGGCAGCATTGGTGAAGATTTCAAATATCGTGCCTATGTTCAGCATTATTCACATGACGGCTCAAAGAATATAAATGAAAGTGACCGCAGTGATGAATGGAACACGCAAAGGGCGGGGTTCAAGTCTGAAGGTAAAATAGACGAAACGCAAAGCTTTGAATTGCAGGGCGATGTGTATCAGGGTGAGCGCGATGAGATGTTTGACAGGCTGCCTGCCGTTCCGGGCGGAATAGCGAGCGAGCCATCTACGCATGATACTAAAGGTGCGAACATTGTTGCAAAATACAGCAACCAGTTAAGTGCCGATTCTAAATTCGACCTCCAGCTATATTATGATTATACTTCACGCGATGTTAGCCTGCTAAGCGCAGATATAAGCACTTGGGATATTGATATGCAGCATAGTATCAATATAGATGAGAATAATGAATTCATATGGGGGCTTGGTTACAGGCTTATTCATGGTAACGAAAGCGGCTCTAACTTTTTGCGCCTGAGCCAGAATGAACTGGATAATACAGTCAACCTGTTCAGTGGATTTGTGCAGGATAAGATACAGCTTATTCCGCAAGAGCTTTATCTGACGGTAGGTTCTAAATTTGAGCATAATACATATAGCGGCTTTGAAATTCAGCCAAGCGCGCGTTTAGCGTGGATGCCTGAAGAAGGGCAGACAATATGGGGTGCGGTAAGCCGTGCCGTACGCACGCCAAGCCAGATAGAACGTGACCTTACGCAAGTTCTGCAAGGAGGCGCGGCATTTGTAACTGCTACCGATAATGATGTATTCAGCTCGGAAGAACTGATTGCCTATGAAATAGGTTACCGTGTACAGCCGACAGATAATACTGCTTTAGATATTGCAGCATTTTATAATGATTATGATGACTTGCGTACTTTAGAAGCTACAAGCATGACAAATTTTACGCCGCGTAACCGTGCATCGGGCAATTCAAGCGGTATTGAGGTTTCGGCGCAGTGGGATGTGACTAAAGAATGGAATTTAGCCGCGGGCTATAGCTATATTGACGTAGATATCAAGCTTGAGCCGGGCAGTACGGACGTTACAAATATTACGCAGCACACAGACGGCAGAACGCCGCAAAACATGTTAAATATTAGGTCACATTACGATATCACCGATAATATAAGTATGGATAATATGCTGTATTTTTATGATGATATCAAAAAGACCAGCATTGCAGCCGCGCCAAGCATAAAAGAATATGTAAGGTTTGATACGCAACTTAGCTATGAGCCTATGGACGGCGTAACACTAAGCTTAGTTGGCCGCAATCTGCTGGATGACCAGCACCAGGAATTCATAAGAGCAACCTACAATAATACGGCAGAGATCCCGCGTTCAGTATTCGGTAAGGTTACATTGAGGTTTTAATGAAGTTTTTTTCGCGTCATATAACGCGTTGCCTGATATTTACACTGGCAATAAGCTTTGCAGCCCCCGTGCAGCAGGCAAGGGCTGATATTGACGCAGCTGCAAAATACAGCCTGCAATCTGTATTTTTATATAATTTCATAAGCTCGGTTGAATGGCCGCGCCTTATGTATTCTGAGAATGTAAAAAATATTGAGCTGTGCATAATAGGCGAGGACAAGCTTGGCAAAGTGATGGATGAAGTTGCCGTAAAAGCTCTGGCAAAAGGCGTGAAGATAAATATCAGGCGCGGTGTAACGGCTGATACGGCGGAAGAATGTAATATTGCATATATATCGGGCGATGCGGAAGCGCAGACGATAAACGCCAAATTACAGGGTAAGCCGGTTTTAACCGTGAGTGAATCAAAAGGTTTTGCAAAGAACGGTGGTATTATTGAATTTGTTTTGAATAAAAGCAGCATAAGTTTCAAGATAAATAACCATTCTGCAAAAGAGCACGGGCTGAAAATTAACCCGCAATTGCTTGAAACTGCGGTGGAGGTCATCAACTGATGATACTCAAACGTACATCATTAAAAGTGAAGCTGCTGGTGATAATCTTCTTCGCCTGCCTGATATGCGTAACGCTGACATCGGCTGCTATCACATATTTCGGTATCTATAAGATCAAAGACAGGATGGAAGCGGATACAAACGTTACATCGCGACTTGTATCTGACCGTATTGCAGCTTTTATCAGATATTCTAACGGTGATTTGAGTGAGATAAACGAGTATTTGGAATTCATAAGCAGCGGTGACCAGCGACTGCGTTCAATAACGCGCGTGTGCGTTTATAAAACAGATATTCTGGATAATACCGTATTGCTGACCAGCAAAATAAAGAAACGTGCGGGCGATAGGAACTGCCCTCCAATTGAAGAAGTGACGCAAAATCTGGATATGGTTTCCATCGGTGACGACTACCTTACATCTTACCGCGAGATCAAATATAAAAACCAGGAACTGGTTGGTTATTTGTTCATTGAAAGCAACCTGAACGAGATCAACAGCTTTATTAAAAACCAGCTTTTAACTGCGCTGGCGGTTATTGCGGCAGTCTCATTAGTTTCGTACTTCCTTGCAACCTTCCTGCAGCGCTCAATATCAAAACCTATCCGTGAGCTGGTGGAGACGACGCGCAAAGTTTCAGAGAATAAGGATTATACGATACGTGCTAATAATTTCCTGTTTGGCGAAGATGTGAACCGTAACGAGATATCGGTGCTTATAGATGCATTTAATTCCATGCTTGCGGAAGTTGAAGAGCGTAGGCAGATGCTGCTAAAAAAGAACCAGGAGCTTGTTAAAGCGCGCGACCTTGCTGAAACCGCCAACCGTGCAAAATCACAGTTCCTTGCAAATATCTCGCATGAACTTCGTACACCGTTAAATGCCATTATCGGCTTTTCGGACATTATCATGCGTGAGATGCTTGGTCTGATAGAGAATAAAAAATATCTGGAATATGCAAAAGACATCAATGACTCAGGCGAACATCTTCTGCATATCATAAATGATATATTAGATCTTTCTAAGGCTGAAGCTGGCAAGCTGGAGCCTGTATTCCGCGAGATCAGTCTGCGTAAAACGGTTGATGAATGCGTTGGAATAATATCTGACCGTGCAGCGGCAGCCTCTATTAATCTGGCAACCGAGATTGCGCCGAACCTGCCGCCGCTTATTGCAGACAGGGTGATGTTCAAGCGTATATTGATGCATCTGCTTTCAAACGCTGTAAAATTTACCAATAAGGACGGAACAATAACTATATCGGCCGATGTTGCAAAAGATGCGGACGGTGAGACTGAGATTTTTACGGTTGCCGTAAAAGATACCGGCATTGGTATGAGTGCAAATGATATTGAGCTGGGCTTTAACAGCTTTGTGCAGCTTGACGGCGGCTTCAACCGTAAATATGAAGGTACCGGCCTGGGACTTCCGCTAAGCAAGAAATTCATGGACCTGCACGGCGGTAAGATAAAGCTGGAAAGTAAACTAGGAGCAGGAACATCTGCTATTCTGACCTTCTATTGTAAGCGCTAATATTAGCTGCTAGTTGAGAGCGATTCTCATTATGTTGCTGTGCAGCATAGAAATATCTTCCAAATAGCTTCTTCATTCTGTTATAGGGGAATCTGGGAAATATATTTTTTTGGATTATAGACATGAGGACAGGGAATCTTGCGTGTTTGGTAGCGGGTCTTATCTTTGCTACAGGCGCTAACGCTAGCGAAGCGGTGCAGATGGATGCCATTGCGGCAAAACTGAAAAGCGGAGACTTCAGCGTAGTAAAAACCGAGCTTACGGAACTTGCGAATGCAGGCGATGACCGCGCGCAGTTTAATTTAGCGGTATCTTATTCATATGGTAACGGCGTTGAGAAAAACCCCGCTGAGGCATTTAAATGGTACGAAAAAGCTGCGTTACAGGGAAATACACGCGCTGAATTCAACCTTGCCAGCTCTTATTTTGACGGACAGGGAACAGAAAGAAACCGCCAACAGGCCATAAGATGGTATGAGGCAGCAGCCCAAGACGGTGATGTGGCCGCAAATGTTGCACTGGGGAACATATATTCACGCGGGGCTACTGATGTAGCGCCTGATATGGAAAAGGCGTTTAAACACTATTCAGCTGCCGCACAAAAAGGCAGTGAGGAAGCAGGCTTCAATCTTGGTGGAATGTACCTGTTTGGTGCCGGTGTTGCCAAAGATGCCCCAAAAGCCATAGAGATATATAACGGGCTTGCTGCAAACGGTAGCGAACGCGCTGCAATGATACTTGGCGAAATATATGAGAGCGATAAATATGTTAAGCAGGACCTTGTGCGTTCTTACGCATGGTATCGGGAGCAGTATGAGGCTAATAAAAACCCTGAAGCAAAATCAAGGGCTGACTTTGTAAAAGCTTATTTGAACCAGCAGCAGTTTGCAGAAGCGGAAAAGCTGAAAAGCGGATTGGGTATAAGCCAAAACCAGTTCAGTAAAGCTCACTATTAGTTTTAAGCGGCGGCAGGCTCTTCAGTATCAGTATCGTTATCTGTATCTGTATCTGTGCCTGTATCAGTTTCATCATCAGCGCCAGGAACTTCGGCGTATAGGCCTTTGATGGTCTTAACGTCAGAAGCTTTGATCTGAAGGTCACCAAGAGTAAGGGTGATCTCTCCGTCTATCATGGCAACTTCGGTAACCATGTCGGTAATTGTTGTTTCGGCCTTGATATCTTTGCCTTCTGCATTCTTGGCAGTGATGTTCACTTTATATTTGCCTGAAGCTACTACGTTACCGCTTGCGTCTTTGCCGTCCCACGTAATAGGGTGAGGGGTTTTAGCAAGGTTACCGCCATCTGCAGTTACATCTTTAGTATAAAGAACTTTACCCTTCTCATCAGTGATCGAAACGTTAACTGAATCTGCCTGCTCAGGAAGTGTGTATGACAATATAGGTGTGCCGCCTTTACGTTGATAGAAGGTATCGCCTTTATATTCCACGAACCTGTCAATGTAAGAAACTGCGCTGTTGATAGCGCTGGTCTGGTTTGCGGCCAGAAGTTTTTGCAGTGATTTATTAGTGTTGATCTGTTGCTCAACCTGTGAGAACTGGGTGATCTGGTCAGTTAGCTGGTTAGTATCCAGCGGTTCTGTAGGATCCTGGTTTTGCAGCTGTACGGTAAGAAGCTTAAGGAAGCTTTGAAAGTCACCGTCAAGCTTGTTTAAAGCTGTTTCATTAACTGTACTGGCAACGTTTGTGCTTGTACTTGTATTGTTTGTTACTGCTACCATAAAATTTTCTCCCGCTTCATCTTATGCAAATATTATGCCAAGATGTTTAGCCCGTCCTTTTGTGGGTTTAATGTCATTATATATTCGTTCACGTTAGCCGCTTTAAGGTAGTTATCAGTCACCTGAGCGTTATTGTAGTAATGTTGTTTGCCGTTGTTGCCTGCAAAATTCTGCTGTTGCTGCTGCTGGTCACGAAGTGAGAACTGAAGTGAGCCTGCATCTGTACGAACGCCGGTATCTTTAAGCGCTTTTTCCAGTGAGTTTGAGTCTTTGCGCAGCATATCAAGCGTTTCAACGCGGTCTGCCACAATGCGGATAGATGTTTTGCCGTCATCACCAACATCCATCTGGATATCTATTTTACCAAGCTCTTCAGGGTGAAGTTTGATGCGAACCATGTCTACACCGTCTTTCACCATTTGAGCGATCTTAACTTCAACCTGATCTGCCGCGCTACGGATAGCGGCTGTATCGATCTTAGGTTCTATTTTTATCTCTTTGATATGGCCCTGAATATCGTGCGTGCGGTGAGTGCCGGCTGCGCCTTCAGTGCTTTCTATAGTAAATGTTTTTTCGTCTTTAAGAGCATCTTTAGATGCTATCTGGGTTACATCTGTCTTGAATTTGTTTGCAAGCTCGCCATTTTCAGGGTTGCTTGCCGCAGCTGCCTGTGCAGGTTTCGCAGTAACATCAGCTGTTGTAGCTTCTGTATTTGCAACAAGGTTAGCAGTTGTAGCTGTAGTTACTGTTTTTGTTTCAGCCTTTTTCTCAGCCGTAACAGGTTGTGCAATATTTGCCGCTACTTTTGTTAGAAGATCCTGAACATCAGCGTTATTTTCGGCGGTTACCTGAGTTTTTACGTCAGCCGGAAGCTCAGGAAGTTTAATTTTGCCGTCAGGTTGTTTTTGTTCTGATATATTTTTAAGAGCCTGCTGGAATTCCTGCTCATTCACAACATCGCTGGCAACCTGAGTTGCGCCGCTTGAGATTGTTGGTTTGCTTTTATTGATGTTGGCAAGGATAGTTTCGCCGATATTTTTCTTAGAGGCGGTTACAACATCACCTGCAGAAGGTTCTAGCGTAGCAGGGTTTTTTACTGCAGGAGTAACCTGCTGATCTATATAAGTAGCAAGGGTAGGCAAATTCTGCCCGTTTAAACCCAAGGAGGCGATATCTAGCGCTTGGGGGAAAGCCTCAATATCGCCGGTGGGGTTGTTCGTTTGTGACAGTGCCAAATCAGACGCCTTACCTGGCTGCCCTAGTAATCCTGCAAACTCTCCTATGGTGTTACCCGATTGAATTACTGCAGATTGTGCGCCAAGAAGCGGGTTCGAAGGGGGGGTAAGACCCGTTCCTCCCGGCGACATCATCAGTACATTCATTAGTAAGTTTGTTTGCATTATTACAAGCCTTGTTCAATAACGTGGTTTTACATGCAATATGCGTGCCAACCTATCAGGCCTGGCCTGTAAGTTACTGATATATAATGTTATGTTTTTTGCTGGCAATTGAACTTCACCTTGGTATATAGTCAAAAACCCGCAACCGGTTTCCTATGACAAATATTGTTGAACTTAAGCCTTCGGAAACGTCCGAAACACCTGTAAAGGAGATGCCTCATAACATTGAGGCGGAGCAGACCTTGCTTGGTATGTTGCTGGTGAATAACGGCCATTACGGGAAGGTGAACGAGATTTTGCTGCCCGAGCATTTTTATGAGCCTGTACACCAGAGGATATTTGAAGCGGTGTGCAAACTTATTGAGCGCGGGCAAATTGCCAGCCCGATAGTGCTTAAGAACCAGTTTGATCAGGACCCTGCGCTGGCTGACCTTGGCGGGGCAAAATATCTGCTTCAGCTAGCTAAGGCTTCTATACAAATTGATGATGCGCGTGAACTTGCAAAAGGAATACGTGACCTTGCAACCCGCCGTGCCCTTATAGGTATTGGTGAAGAAATAGTTACTACCGCATATAAGCATGATGTTGAGGCAAGCGCCAGCCACCAGATAGAAATGGCAGAGGCCACGCTTTTTGCGCTTGCAGAGCAGGGTGATGTTGCCCGTGCCTTTGTAGAAATTGGCAGCCCTGTTGATAATGCGCTTTTGCAGGCGCAATCTGCAATGAAATCTGGCAAGACGATTGTTGGCGTTTCGAGCGGGTTTTCCGATATGGATAACATGACGGGAGGTCTTATCAATTCCGACCTGATCATTCTTGCGGGCCGTCCTTCAATGGGTAAAACGGCTTTTGCAATGAACCTTGCTGCGAACGCAGCGCATTATATCCTTAATGAAAAAGACGAAGAAAAGGGCACTGTTGGCGTATTTTCTCTGGAGATGTCGGCCGAGCAGCTTGCAATGCGTCTTTTATCTATGGGTACGGGTATTTCATCAAGCCGCATACGCCGTGGTGACCTTACGGAAGAGGAATTTTCAAGGCTTATCAAGCGAAGCAAGGAAGTTAAAGAGCTGGGTATGCATATTGATGATACTCCTGCGCTTACAATTTCTGCCGTGCGTACGCGCGCGCGCCGTTTGAAACGCCGTTATAACCTTCGTTTGCTTGTTGTTGACTATTTGCAGCTACTACGCGGTGTAAGTAAAAAAGCGGCTGAAAACCGTGTGAATGAGATATCGGAAATTACGCAAGGGCTTAAGGCGATCGCGAAAGAGCTGAATATTCCGGTTATTGCGCTTTCACAGCTTTCACGTGCGGTAGAGCAGCGTGAAGATAAGCGCCCGCAGCTTTCCGACCTAAGGGAATCTGGCTCAATTGAGCAAGATGCCGATATAGTTATGTTCATTTACCGCGATGAATATTACCTGATGCGTAAACAGCCGCCTGAAAGCAATGCGGATGAGCATGCAAAATGGCAGCAGCAGATGGAAGAAGTCCAGAATATCACGGAAATTCTGATATCTAAGCACCGTAACGGTCCTATCGGCAAGGTAAAGCTGCGCTTTGATAACGGAACTACAACATTCAACAATTTAGCCGTTGAATTCGAATAGAGCTGGCTTTCATTGACATAAAGATAATATCTTTTAAATTACCCGAAAATTTAGAGAAAAGAGATTTATGCCTATTGAAATTCTGATGCCTGCGCTTTCACCTACCATGACCGAGGGTAACCTTGCTAAATGGCATAAAAAAGAAGGTGATAAAGTTAAAGCGGGCGATGTGATAGCCGAGATAGAAACCGACAAGGCAACAATGGAAGTTGAGGCGGTTGATGAAGGCGTCTTTGGTAAGGTACTTGTGCCTGCGGGCACTGAAAATGTTAAAGTGAACGAAGCTATCGCCCTGCTTTTAGAAGAGGGTGAAGATAAGAAAGCGCTAGGTAGCTATAAACCAAAAGCTGCGGCTGCTCCGGCAAAAGCGGAAGCTAAACAGGAAGCTGCACCAGCGGCTGCGCCTGTAGCGGTAGCTGCGCCTGCGCCGGTTGCAACATCATCGGGCGGACGTGTTAAAGCATCACCACTTGCAAAACGTATTGCAGAACAGGAAGGCGTGAATCTTTCATTTGTGCAAGGTACAGGCCCTAACGGTCGTATTGTAAAATCTGACGTGCTGAACGCGCCTAAAGGCGGCGGAGCAGGTGTTGTTCGCCGTAATGCGGTTGAGGCGGTATCTATTCCTAACAACAATATGCGTAAAGTTGTGGCGCGCCGATTGACAGAGTCTAAGCAAACTGTCCCGCACTTCTATTTAAGCGTTGACCTGAATATTGATGCGCTTCTTTCTGCGCGTGAGGCACTGAACAAGAAAGGCAAAGATAAATACAAAATATCGGTGAATGACCTTGTTATTAAGGCTGCTGCAATGGCGCTGCGTGATGTTCCGGCTGCCAATGCAAGCTGGAGTGAAGCGGCAATTATCCAGTATAATAATATTGATATTTCCGTGGCTGTAGCAATTGACGGCGGTTTGATAACTCCTATCGTGAAAAATGCAGACCAGAAAACAATCGTGCAGATATCGTCTGAGATAAAGGACCTTGCGAAACGTGCGAAAGAAAATGCGCTTAAACCTGAAGAATTCCAAGGTGGCGGCTTTAGTGTTTCTAACCTTGGTATGTACGGCGTGAAGAACTTCCAGGCAATTATCAACCCGCCACAAGCATGCATACTTGCAGTTGGCGCGGGTGAGCAAAAACCTGTAGTGAAAAACGGCCAAGTGGTTATTTCAAATATCATGAACTGCACTCTTTCAGTTGATCATCGCGTTGTAGACGGTGCTATCGGTGCAACCTTCCTGCAAGCTTTCAAGGCGTATATTGAAGAGCCGGTATTGATGTTTGCATGACCGTAAATGGCCAACATAAACATAAGAAAGCCCTTACATCCGTTTTACTGGCGGCTGTAATATTTGCAGGCGGATATTATGTTTATGACCAGGGTTTTTTACCGGGGGCAGGTAACGGCAAAAAAAGCGCCGAGCGTTTAAAGGCAAAAATAGAAACGCTGGAAGGCGAAAATATTGAAAATAATCTGGTTGATTTCCTTTCAGGCAATGATGTTATTTCCCGTATATACGGTCTTCAGGGAGACAGAAAAAAAGCATCTTTGAAAGAAAAGTTTGAAAAAGACATAGATGTTATATTCACTTATGCGCAGCTTGAAACCACTACAGAACACGGTAATGGTGTTGTAAAGGTGGTATCACCAAAAATATCGGTGGTTTCTACCGGTAAAGAAGGCAGGGATTATGATATCACAATACCTGCTCTTTATATTGCCCAGGATGACAAAGATAGCGGGCATTATCTTTACCGTGTAGAAGGTGATATTGATGTGCAGACCGATGTTAACGGTGAACGCGTGAAGTTATTTGTGCTGAAATATGGCAGTATAAAGGCGGAAATGAAGCTGAATAATGAGCGTGCCGAGTATAGTAAAATAAGCGGTAATGACCTGCAGCTTACAGAAGGACGCAGCGGTACAATGCTTGTTTCTGCGGATGCGTTTAATAGTGAGACTACCCAAAAGATAGAAGGTGAGAAGCTGGTATCTCATACAAAATCATCTTATTCAAATATTGCGCCGGGTGAAATGATAAAGCTTTTCATTAAAAATATTGAGCCTGTGGATATTGATCTTGATTATATTTCTGAAGAGCCGCTTATTGAAAGTACAGATAAAATGGCGCTTAGCGCCGACTTAAAGATAAACGATCTTTCTGTTAAAATGGCTGGTGCGGGGCTGGAAAGTAATGCGCATTTAAAATATAACCCGGTGAATGATAATATCGCACCGCAGGGTGATGTTTATGCTAAGTTTGCACAATACCATAAAGTGCTTACAATTTTGCAGAAATACTACCCTGTAAAACCTGAAGAGATGCGCTCAGTTGCCAATTTCCTTATGGAAATAGGGGCAGATGAGGGTGAGGATGCCTCTTTTGACCTAAAATTTGACGCAAAAGGAAAAATGCTGATAAACGGCAAGACGGAAGCAGAGTTCAAAAAAATATACGAGAGGAACTTCCCGCACAGAAGTGAAGAGGTTTCGCCGGTAGAAAAAATTCCAACAATAGAAAAGAAGAAGTTATGAGCGATAAGAATTTTGATGTGATTGTAATTGGTGGCGGCCCGGGCGGTTATGTTGCGGCAATACGCGCGGCACAGCTTAAGCTAAAGGTCGCTCTTGTGGAAAAGGAGCATCTGGGCGGCATATGCCTTAACTGGGGTTGTATTCCGACTAAAGCACTTCTTCGTTCATCTGAAATAAACCATATGCTGCACAACGCGGAGAAATTTGGTTTTAAAATTGAAAAAGTAAGCTTCGACTTCAAAAAAATAATTGCGCGCTCGCGTGAGGTTTCTGCCAAGCTGACAGGCGGCATTGGTATGCTGATGAAGAAAAACAAAATCACTGTTGTGAATGGTGAGGCTAAACTTGCGGGCAGCGGTAAAATAAATGTTGGCGCTGATGTTTATACGGCAAAGCACATAATCATTGCTACAGGTGCGCGGGCGCGTGTAATTCCGGGCATGGAACCGGACGGGAAATTGATCTGGACGTACCGTGAGGCAATGACGCCTGAGGCTTTGCCAAAATCACTGCTTGTGGTTGGTTCGGGGGCTATCGGTACTGAGTTTGCAAGTTTTTATCGCAATATGGGTGCAGAAGTAACGTTGGTTGAAGTGGCTGATAAAATCTTGCCGGTTGAAGATGATGAGATTTCTAAAATCGCGCAGAAGGCTTTTGAAAAGCAGGGCATTAAAATAATTACAGGTGCACAAGTTAAAAAGCTGGATAAAGGCAAAGACGATGTGACCGCGACAATTGAAAAAGGCGGCAAGACCGAAACTATTAAGGTTGACCGTGTTATTATGGCGGTTGGTATTGTTGGAAATACTGAAAATCTTGGGCTTGAAAAAACCAAGGTGAAAGTTGAAAAGAACAGCATAGTTATTAACCAGTGGTGCGAAACGGCCGAGAAAGGCGTTTATGCAATTGGTGACGTAGCGGGCGCTCCGGCGCTTGCACATAAAGCAAGTCATGAAGGTATTATTTGCGTTGAGAAGATAGCAGGCGTTAAAGGCGTGCATCCGCTTAAGAAAGAAAATATCCCGGGTTGTACTTATTCATTCCCGCAAATTGCAAGCGTTGGCCTGACCGAGCGTGCGTGTAAAGAGAAGAACCTTAAAGTTAAAGTCGGCCGTTTCAGCCCTATGGGTAACGGTAAGGCAATTGCGATGGGTGAGGAAGAGTTTGGCCTTATCAAAACCATATTTGATGAAAAAACAGGTGAGCTTTTAGGAGCGCATATGATCGGTGCGGAAGTTACCGAGATGATCCAGGGTTTTGTGGTTGGTAAAACATGCGAAGCTACCGAGGCTGAGTTCATGCACACGATATTCCCGCATCCGACAATGTCTGAGATGATGCATGAGTCTGTGCTTGATGCATATGGCCAAGTGATTCATATGTAGTGGGAAATGCCTCAATTATAATGATTTTTTGGGACTGTTGTATTAATTGCTTTTTTTGGGGCAAACCCCTATATTCCGGCTATGGAAAATAACCAGCAACCAACTGAAGAAGCAAAGACGACCAAGCGTACAAAGCCTGACTGGATCCGTGTAAAAGCGCCGAACAGCAAAGAATATGCTTCAACGCGTGACCTTATCCGCGAGCATAAGCTTAATACTGTGTGCGAAGAGGCTGCGTGCCCGAATATTGGTGAATGCTGGAGCAAGAAACACGCAACCGTTATGATTCTTGGTTCTGTTTGCACGCGTGCCTGTGCATTTTGCAATATCAAAACCGGCAGGCCTGATTTGCTAGACCCGCATGAGCCTGAGAATTTGGCAAAAGCAGTTGGTAAACTTGGACTTACGCACGTTGTTATAACCTCGGTTGACCGCGATGACCTTGATGACGGCGGTGCAGGGCATTTTGCAGAATGTATCGGCAGACTTCGTATGACTGCGCCAAACACAACTATTGAAATTCTAACGCCTGACTTCCGGGCAAAAGATGGCGCGATTGAGAAGGTGGTTTATGCACGTCCAGACGTATATAACCACAATATTGAAACTGTTCCGCGTCTTTATGCTTCTATCCGCCCGGGTACGCGTTACTTCCATTCG